>JAAZXD010000510.1:1935-2268 GCA_014240355.1 Roseibacillus sp.
CACATCGACCAGGAGGGGAACTCCGGTGAAGTCCTGCAGCACGATACGCGCGACCGTAAAGGGAATTTCATAGTTGCCGGGCGCCCCGGCCTTCCAGTTGGCCAGGTTCCGGACATCCTCCTCCGTGACTTTTTTGCCGTCGACATTGCGCAGGACGGATTCAAGGACAATCCGGATGGAGACCGGAAGGTGCGGGAGATCCGGGAATCCCTGCTCGGCAAGGGCGGGGAGAGAGTAGAATTGTCCCTCGGAGCCGGAGCCGGTGGGGAAAGTGCGGAGGGTGTCCATGGGAGAATCAATTGACGGAAGGTGCCAGGGGGGAAGGTCAGGGAA
>JAAZXD010000511.1 GCA_014240355.1 Roseibacillus sp.
GCCTCCGCGGGCGGGTGCGAGTGACAGGCCACGGAGCGGATTTCCACGCCCTCGGCGCGATCTGCAAAGACCGACTCCGGATCGGTTGCCGTCGGAAGGGGCGCCACGATGACTTCCAAAGGCCCCTTCGGCCCGGGAGGAAGGTCAATCTGCCGCGTGACGAGGGCCGTTCCCTGGTAGAGCGTGACCTCGACGAGACGCCCGGTCAGGGCAGGGGGACCTTTCTTCTCCGAAGGATCCGGGGGGGGGCTCCCCTCCTCGGCCTCGATCTCCCGTCCCGCCGGGGCTACGGACTCCCCGGCCGGGGGGGGGGCAGAGTTGTCCGCCGGAGTCTCGGCCGTGAGAACGGGAAACAGCGCAAGCGGGGCGGAACACAACAATGTAAGGGTGAAAGTTCGTTTCATTGCAATTATTAGTGCTAGGTTTTTAGCACTTGTCCCGGTAGTAAACCCGAATTTTTTCTCGTTGCAAGCAGATCTCCACGGAGATTTCCCTCGCAACGATAGCTCCCCTGCAGATTACTAGACCCAGCATCATGAGACTGCTTCTCCTCACCCTCCTCTCCCTGCAGTTCACCGCATATTGGGCATCGGGTGCCTCGCGCCCCAACATCATCCTTTTTGTCACCGACGACCAGAGCCCCATTGCAGGGTGCTATGGAAGCGCCGACATCCAGACCCCGCACCTCGACACCCTTGCTGCGGAAGGAACGCGCTTCACCCACGCCTTCGCCACCACCGCCTCCTGTTCAGCCAGTCGCTCGGTCATCCTCTCGGGATTACACAACCATCGAAACGGCCAGTATGGACACACCCACGCCTTCCACAAGTTTGCCTCCTTCCCCAGCGTGGCCGCCGTCAGTCTTCCCCTCCAGATGAAACAGGCCGGCTACCGCACGGCGCAGATCGGGAAGTATCACGTCGCTCCTGTCGCGGTCTTCGATTTCGAACAACGCCTGCCCGGCAACGCCCGCAATGCCCGCATGATGGCGGACAACTGCCGCGAACTCTTCGCGGAAAAATCGGACCAGCCTTTCTTTCTCTATTTCTGCACTTCCGATCCTCATCGTGGCGGAGGGGTTGACCGCACCTCCAAGCTGAAGTTCAAGCCTGACCTCTTCGGCAACAAGCCCAAGCGGGGCGCCCACCAGGGGATCAGGGAAATCTTCTACGATCCCGACAAGGTGAACGTCCCCGGGTTTCTCCCCGACACCCCCGAATGCCGCGCAGAGATCGCGCAGTACCATCAAAGCTGCTCCCGCATTGACCAGGGACTGGGCCACCTGGTGAGCCTCCTGAAAGAGAGCAGGCAGTGGGACAACACCGTCCTCATCTACACCGCCGATCACGGCATGGCCTTTCCCGGCGGCAAGACCACCGTCTATGAAGCGGGTTTGCGCGTGCCCTTTGTCGTCCGCCACCCCCGTGCCGGGAAGACCGGCGTGGTGAACAACGCCATGATCAGCCACGTGGACATCACCCCGTCCATCCTCGACCTTGCCGGCGCCTACGATAAAAACCGGCGGGCACCCATACAACTGGTCGAGTTCCCAAGGGTCCCCCCGGGTGAAAATGCCGGCAAGCCGGTGAAGGCCTACCACGGGCGCTCATGGGTTCCCATTCTTGAAGAGATCAATCCGGAGGGCTGGGACGAGATCGGGGCCTCCCACACCTTTCACGAAATCCAGATGTACTATCCCATGCGGGTGGTCCGGGACCGCCACTACAAGCTCATCTGGAACATTGCCTGGCGCCAGCCTTACCCCTTCGCTTCTGATCTCTGGGCCGCTTCCACCTGGCAGGCCCAGTATGCCGCAGGGCCAAAGGCAAGATACGGGAATCGCACGGTCGATTCCTACATCAACCGCCCCCGGTTTGAACTCTACGACATCTCCTCCGACCCCTCCGAAACGCGAAACCTCGCTGCCGATCCTGAATTCGCCAAGGTCCTCACCGCCTACCAGGACAAACTTAAGGCCATGCAGAAAAGGACCGAAGACCCTTGGATCATGAAGTGGCGCTACGAGTAACCTGCCCGGCCCCGGGTCAGGTCGCTCCCGCTTCCTCCAATCGCCCGGCCTCCCCACCCCAAGGCATGTAATCACAACCGTTCCCACGAGGAAATCGCCTGAACCTTCATCGCATATGAAAAAACAAATCCTCCCCTGCCTGCTTGCCTATCTGCTTGCCTCACCCTTTGTGCAGGCCGCGGAACGGAAGCCGAACATCATCGTGGTCTTCTGTGACGATCTTGGT
>JAAZXD010000512.1:0-1980 GCA_014240355.1 Roseibacillus sp.
CTGCAAGAGCCTTGGAGCGGACGTGATGGTGACCGAATTTGTCTCCAGCGAGGGCATTATCCGCCAGGACGAGCGCACCCGGAAATACACCGAGTTCACCGATGATCAACGCCCGGTAGGCGTCCAACTCTTCGGCGCCGACGGGAAACGCATGGGAGAGGCCGCCCGCAAGATCATAGACTGGAAGCAACCCGATTTCATCGATATCAACTTCGGCTGCCCCGTTAAAAAGGTGGTGTCCCGGAACGGCGGCTCCTCTCTCCTGAAAGACTGCTCCGTGCTTGCCTCGGTGGCCAGCGAAGTAGCCCGGGCGGTAGGAGAGCAGGTCCCCGTCACCGCCAAGATCCGCATCGGTTGGGACGACCAGTCCATCAACGCCCCGGAAGTCTGCGCCATCCTTGAGAACTGCGGAATGCAGGCCATCTCTGTCCATGGGCGCACACGATCCCAGGGTTACGGCGGCGAGGCCAACTGGGAAGTCATCGACGAATGCTCCCGCAGTGTCACCATTCCCGTGATCGGCAATGGTGACCTCCACTCCGGCCAGGATATCAGGAAACGTCGTGAGTCCACCGGAGTCTCCGGTGTCATGATCGGTCGCTCCGCCATGCAGAACCCGTGGATCTTCCGGGAGGCCAGGCACTATCTTCAAACCGGCGAGCAATTGCCCCCCGCACCCATCGCAGAGCGCTGGCAACTCATCGTGAGTCACTGCCGCCTCGCCATCGCCAGCAACCGCTACGGCAACGAACGCCAGTCCATGCTGGCCATGCGCTCCCGCCTCATGACCTACTGCAAGGGCTTCCCGGGAGCCCGGCTTCTCCGCCGCCGCCTCTCGACCGTCGCCTCCCTCATGGAAATTGAGGAGATAGCGGCCGAACATATGGAACACCTCCACACGTGCTCCGGCGAACCAGCAGCAATCTGACGGCACCCTGCCCTCGGCAGACCACCCCGCTTCCTTCCTCCACCCCTTACCAGCAATCCTCCTCCTGCAAGGCAATGACAACGAATCGCTGGGCCCCGATGTGGGAGAAAGGGCTCACTCGGGAAAGTTCCTGAATCGCTGGGCTCTCCAAATTGCCTTTCCTTTTGTAATGGTGCAGGAGGAGAACACCGTTAAATTCTGCCCTGTAGCATCATCATTGAATCTCTTTCAGGCAATTTGGCGGCGCTTGCCCCACGCGGAGTAGTTCTCGTGCTCGCCACGATCGCCTAGTATGCAGTTATGGAATCTCACGAAGTCCTCAAGCAATCCTTTGATAACGCAAGCCCGAAGGCGGTTGCGGCCGAACTGGGGGTGTCGCTGTCCCTCGTATACAAGTGGGCCCAGAAGCAGTCGGATACCGGTAGCGGGAGCCGCAATCCCCTCGACCGCCTCCTCGAAATCATCCGTCTGACCGGGGACACCCGCATCGTGGAGTGGCTTTGCCAGAAATGTGATGGCTACTTCGTGCACAATCCCGACAGCCCTTCCGGGGACGGGGTCGAGGTCCTCCCCGCCACCAGCGAAATTGTTGATCAGTTCTCCAGGCTGCTCCGCCACATCTCTGAATCCGCTCTCGACCATTCCATCACCTCCGATGAAGCGCAATCCATCCGGGACAGCTGGGACAAGCTCAAGTGCTATGCGGAGGGCTTCGTCCGCTGCTGCGAGGAGGGTGACTTCGATTCCATTGAGAAAGCGGAGAAAGCCGAGAAACCCAGGATCCGAAAGACGCTCTACTAAACTGCCCTGCCCGGCAAACGGATCCCTGGTGCGGGGTTCGGGTGTTACTTTGCTTCCCCTGCTTCCCGACCTGTGGTAGGCCTCGGAAATCATGAAAACGCTCCAGGCCCTTCTTGCTGCATGCGCCTTATCAGCCCTCCCCCTCTACGCAGCCGATGACAGCGACCTAACCTACGCCACGGCGGCCGGCGAGGTCGGCAACCCCGATTTGGCAACCACCGAAGCTCTAGGGCAGATAACCGGAGAATAAA
>JAAZXD010000512.1:1990-2246 GCA_014240355.1 Roseibacillus sp.
TTTACCAAAGCTTTCCGCTCCCTGGGGAACGCCTTCCAGCGGCCTGTCTCGGCGTTCCACGTTTAAGTGGGCGACCGCGGCGGCGGTCGGCGCAGTGACAACGGCAACCACTACGACCCCGGCTACCGCTGCTCCTCGCAAAGCCGACGCCCGGCGCAGTTCACCGAAACGCTACCGGATGAAGAAGTCCATCAACCAGTGGGCCTTCCCTTACCCCGAGAAGATGAACCTGCGGGAATGCCTGCAACTGGCCAAG
>JAAZXD010000513.1:0-2011 GCA_014240355.1 Roseibacillus sp.
GTGTTCGCTTTCACGACGGCAATCATCCTGGCCGACGCGATGACCGGTACCGCCGCGGTCGAGACCGTCGCCTTCCAGCGCGCGACGATGGTCGGCATCGGGCTGCTGATCGTGATCCTGGTGCGGTCCAGGGGAGGGTCATCGGCTTCAGCGGAACGGGTTCTGCGCGAGGAACTGCGGGCGGGGAGGGGAGAGTCGCAGGAGGCCGCTCAGCAGCTCCGGGAGGAACTGGGGCGGGGGCTCAAGGACGGCAGCGATTCGCTCACCAAGAGCCTGGCGGAGACCAGCAAGGTCCAGAACGCGCAACTGGAGGGATTTGCCAAGAAACTGGAGGAGCTTTCGGAATCCAACCGGCGGGCCATTGACCGGGTGCGCGAGAATCTCGATAAGCGGGTCAAGGAGCTACGGGAGGGCAACGAGAAGAAGCTCGAGGAGATGCGCAAGACGGTGGACGAGAAGCTCCAGGACACGCTGGAGAAGCGGCTGGGGGAGTCCTTCAAACTGGTCAGTGAACGGTTGGAGAACGTCCAGAAGGGTTTGGGGGAGATGCAGAACCTGGCCTCCGGGGTGGGGGACCTGAAACGGGTGCTCACCAACGTGAAGGCGCGGGGGACCTGGGCGGAATACCAGCTCGGGGACATCCTCGACCAGACCCTGACGCCGGAACAGTATGCTTCGAATGTCCAGACCAGGGAAGGCACCACCGAGCGGGTGGAATTCGCGGTCAAGTTCCCGGGACCGGAAGACGATTCCGGGAGCTCTATCTGGCTTCCGATTGACTCCAAGTTTCCCACCGAGGATTACCAGCGCCTGCAGGCGGCCGCGGACAAGGCGGATGCTGAAGCCGTTGAGAAGTCCCTGAACGCCTTCCTGCGGACCGTGCGTCACTCGGCCAAGGAGATTCAGACCAAGTATATCAATCCGCCGTCCACCACGGACTTCGCGGTCATGTTCCTCGCCACCGAGGGGATGTATGCGGAAGTGCTGCGGCAGCCCGGCATGCTGGAGGAGATCCAGCAGAATCACCGGATCCTGATCGCCGGACCCACCACCCTGACCGCGCTGCTGACCAGCCTGCGGATGGGATTCCGGACCCTCGCCATTGAAAAGCAGGCCAGCGAGGCCTGGCAGGTGCTGGCCGCGGTGAAGACGGAGTTCGGCAAGTTCGGGGGAGTGCTCGACAAGGTGAAACGCCAGCTCGACACCGCCAGCCGGTCGATCGAGGAAACCGGAACGAGAACGAGAGTCATGGAGCGGAAACTACGGTCGGTGGAGAGCCTGCCGGACGACAAGGCGACCGAACTGCTGGGACTGGACGAACCTGATGTGGCGGAGGATGAGGAGTGATCAGCACGAAATGCTATTTTACTAGCATTATCCTTGTGTGGGGCCGGGAAAATGGCACAAGGTGGGGAGACGTTAGACATGAGGGCCATACTCAATCACATGACCGTTGCCACGATTGCTGGACTGATGGCAATGGGAACTTCCAGCTGGGCAGCGGTGGCACCTCTCGGTCCGGAGGAACTCCGGAAGGAGGCTAGTCACATCATCACGGGAAGGGTGCTGGAGATGAAGTCCAGGACCCGGAAATCGAAGGTGGAGAAGACCATTGGGATTCATCGCGACCGGGTCTTCACCATCAGTCTCCGGGTCACGGGGGTAGCGAAGGGCAAGGGGGTGAAACAGGGCGAGGAGATTGTGGTAACGGCCTGGCAGGTGGCCGTGCGGATTCCCCCCATCCCAGGCCCTCAGGGGCATTTCCCTGTCCCCAAAAACGGCGAGGTCGTGACCGTTCATGTGGCATCGAGGGAAGGTGCCAGCTTCGTGCCCATCATGCCGAACGGGATCAGGATCGAGAGTCCCAAGCCTCCCCGTTGACCCGGGGTCCCCGGCCTCGTTCCCCGGTCCACTGGACAGGGTGCCGGTGAGAGGTCCGTATCCGCCCGGGCCAGGACTGCCGAGCGATCCCTCGAAGAAGCCCTTCTCGCTCGCTTCTGAACGCTGGGCA
>JAAZXD010000513.1:2034-2244 GCA_014240355.1 Roseibacillus sp.
GAACAAAGTGTAGATAAATGGTGCCGCTCCCGTGCTCGCCAGCAGCAGCAGGACTCCAAGAAGAAGCAGGACCACCACGATCGGCGTCAGCCACCAGCGCTTGTTGTCCTTCAGGAATCCGACCATCTCGGCCAGGAAGCCGGTCTTCACCTCGCGGCTCGCCTGCTCAAATTCGTTCTCTTTGCTTTTGTCGTCTTGGTCGCTCATTTC
>JAAZXD010000514.1 GCA_014240355.1 Roseibacillus sp.
AAATCATTTACTTCTGTCCAGTTGGTTCCATTCCATAATTCGGTTTCTGCTGTAGAAGCCCCGGGTCCAGGCGCTCCACCAGTGTGAATTGTTCCAGTCCAGCCGATACCAATCTTGATAGTCGGTGAACTCCGCCTCGATCATGAGATTCCGTTTCCCATCCCCCTTCACCCCGAAAGAAGCCAGCTGCTCCGGCGTAAAGCTGCGCATTCCTGACGACACCCCAAAGGTTTTGGGCGGCTTTTTCATCCAGCGGTAACCCACCACCTTGTGATCAAGCCGGTAGTAGACATTGGCCATCACAAAGAGCGGTTGTCCTGTGCTGAAGACCGGAAGCCGGGCACTCCATGAGTTCCCCTCACGTTCAGCAATTGCCGTACGCCAGAAACGGGTGAGGATATGCGAATCGACTGAATAATAGATTTCCACTTCAGCGACCCGACCGGGCTGATCCGGGACCAGGGAAGCTCGCGGAATCCCGTCCTTCTCCTCCAGGGTCACCTTCAACCCGGGAGTGACTGGAAAATCAAAGACTCCCTTCAGGTGCGCCTCGAAGAACAGCATTCCAGGGAAAACGTGCTCCGAGGTGGCCCGGTGATTCATATGCGGATTCACCGTGTAGTTGACGACCTTGCTCCCCAGTCGCTCCCAGTTCGCGTAAACGTTGTCGAGGATTCCGTTGAAATCGTTCTGCGGCCCCATGTAGAGAATCGGTGCGGTGATCCGCTCAAGGTAGGGCGGGTCGTCAATGGTGCGGTGCCAGAGGGCGGACTTCCCTGGACGCACGCCCGCATTGATCCTCGCGCGGATGTGTCCGGGCGCGCTGCCACCACCTCCGCAGGAGGGAGCAGCCGCCACGATCCGTTCGTCAGACCCCGCCAGCATCACCGTCAACTTGCCGCCCATGGAATGCCCGAAGGCCCCGATGCGGTCAGGATCCACTTCAGCCTGCTTCTGCAGAAAGCTCACCCCGCGCCTGGCCGCCATCACGATGAGAAACCAGTTGCTGTTGCGGGGTGATTCCACCGTATCAACGGTCCTGTCATCGGGCATCAACGATCCATAGTGACTGTTGTGTCCGGTCTGAGTGGCATCCACCGTCCCCCAGTCCGTGCCAGGATCTCCTTCCCGGGCCCGCTCGAGGATGCGCCCCCCCCAGTTCAGGGCAAGACAGGCGTATCCGTTCTGGGCGGCATACTTGATGCTGTGCACCTCCGCCCGCTGACCTCCACCGTGCATCTGAATGAGAGCGGGCAGCTTCGCCTTCCTGCCAGCGGGAAAGCCGTAGTAGCCCGCCATTCGCGACTTCCTGCCCCGGAACGATCCGATGGTGTAGGTGAACATGCGGATCGTGATTCCTTCTTCCTCGAACTCCCGGATTACCTCCACCTCCAGCGGCTCGGCATCCGGATCATAGTTCGCCCATAACTCCTCGACTGACTGCGGTGGCTGGCGGCCCTCAAGCCGGGGAAGCGTATCGGCAACCGCCATGCCCACGGTGAAAAGAACGGCTGGAACTACCACCCGGATAGAGTGCTTGAATCCTCTGTAGAAGGGCTCAGTCCCCGGCTCCTCACTCATGAATACCCGATCCTGCCGCATTCCAGCGGCATGGCAAGTGTGGCCCCGCCCCACAATTGAGGTTGACCGGACCGCCCGGAAACCCTATTACCCGCCGCCCCCGCACAACACCTGTTTCCAACCCGAACTGTTATCCCGACATGCGCACGAAGAGAAAGTTCATGAAGACGCAGCTCACCCGCCCTCGCAAGGGCGGTGCAGCCAAGCGTCGACGTCAAACTGATCATCGCAAGCGCCTTGTGGCCCTCGGGGTTACCCAGGAAACTGTTGACGGGATGAATCAGAAAGAAGTCCGCGACATGCTCAAGCATCCGGCCAAGATCCAGCAGGACTGAGAGGCACCGCCTCCATCAACATCTTCAGCCCCTGCGATCACAACCCCTTACGACGTCCGCATCCATGATGCGGATTTTGTTTGTCCCAGCCAGGGCCTAGGCAAGAACGCCACGGATTGGATGGGCAGGAACCACTCCCGTTAAGCGCTGGTCAAGCCCGCCGTAATGGTAGGTGAGGTGCTCGTGGTCGAGGCCCATGAGGCGCAGGATGGTAGCGTGCAGGTCCCTTACATGGTGGCGATCCACTGCGGCCTCGTGACCAAGCTCGTCGGTCTCACCGTAGCTGGTGCCCGCCTTCACCCCGCCACCCGCCAACCAGTA
>JAAZXD010000515.1 GCA_014240355.1 Roseibacillus sp.
GCCCCCGCCAGCTCGATGAGCCTCGCATCCGGCGCAGTGTTCCACAGGAAATAGGAGAGCTTCGCCGCCAGCTCATAAGGCGAGAGAGGCTCCGCCTGCGGGCCGGCGCTCTCTTCAACCAGGAAGAGAAACTGGGGCGAGGTAAGAATCACCAGCAGCGCATCCCGAACGCTCTCCTGGAAGTCCTGTTTCCGGGCATAGCTCTTCTGCCACACCCCCACCAGGGACTCCAGCTCCTTCGGGGTCACCGGGCGGCGAAAAGCCCGCGCTCCGAAGCGTTCGAGCACCTCCCGGGCATAGGCCGGGGGATCGTCGCGGTGCGGGGAGGGAAAGAAAATGTCGGCGTGTCCCCGCGGCGGCCAGGTTTCATGATACGGCCCTTCAAACTCGATGGCGCGGATGAGTGCACGCGGAATCTGGCGATCGTCGGTCGGTTCGCTCCGGATGCCGAATTCCTGCAGCCCGGCGAGGTAGTTTGGGTTATCCTCTTCGGTGTCCTGCGAGGCGAAGCCGCTGACCGGGGCACGAAAGGAATAGCGTTCGACCGTTGCGAAAGGAACTGGTTTGGGCACATCAAACCGCGAGAGCCTTGGCCCCACGTCGGTCCGCAAGCCCATGTGGACACTGAGGTGTGGTACACGCCTCTCAAAGCTTGCGAATTCCTTGGCCACCTTGGTGCTATCCGCCACCGGAGTGATCCATGCCTCCTTGAGATTCCTGCCATCCCCACAGCCCACTTTGATCGTGATGGGTCCCGCAGAGAAGCGAGCCACGAGGAAGGGGCCCACGAGATTTCCATCGGGGTCAGGGGGCGGCGGAAACGGCTTCAGCCGCTTAGAGAACGTCCGCTTGCCGATGTCGGCGGTCACCACGTCATCCCCGGGCTGGCCGGTCCATACGTTGTCTATCTGATAGATTCCCGCCGCGGGCAGCTCGACAGTCGCTTCCTTTCCACCCGCGGTGTCCACCACGATCCGCCCATCCGATGCCGGGGCACGGGTGTCGGGCAGGTAGCCATCGTCATAGCGGGCCGCTTCCACCGTGACTTGCAGGATCCCCGACTTCGGCAATTCGCGCATCGGGATGGAAATGCTCGGCGACGGGCCGCGCGCGGGCCGCGATCCCTTCTCGGTCTCGGGCGACCGCGGCCGCAGCAGGAGGCCCTCGGGAACAAAGTGCGCGGATCGGCCGTAGTTGTATCCTCCGGTGTGCTTCCCCTCGATGGCGGCGAAGACGGAGTGGTGCAGCCCCTCGAAATCCCTCCATTCCCGCACGGTGGCATTTTCTTCGTATCCTTCGATGAAGCGGAATCTCTTCTGCATCGCATGGGGCTCGAAGGGGAACGGCTTGTCGGGAAGGACCTCGCGGACCCGGTATTGCGTCTGAGGCAGGACTATCGGGCCGTTCAACACAACTTTCTCGGGGGGCGGGTTCTTGTTTACTCCCGCTCCGAGTTCCACGCGAAAGCACTGAATCCGCGGCTTCCTGGATTCATCTACCAGGCAGAGATCGAGGGCCCTTTCCGCGATCTCGAAATAGGTTTCCATCATTTGAGGCATCAGCAAGAGGGTTTCTCCGTTGTTCTTGAAGCCATCCTTTGAGAATCCATCAGCTGGAAGGAGATCGGCGAGGCGATCCTCCACGCCCAGCAAGTCACGCAGGGTGTTGTGATACTGCGCGACTGTCAGCCGGCGCACCGAGCCGTTCTTGGCACGCACTTTGCGTTTCCCCTCCTGTAGGGCTTGAGTGACCCACTCCGTGACCATTTTGCGCTCCTCCATCTTAGGTTGGCGCTCGTCTTCCGGCGGCATGGCTTCGTCCACCAGTTGCTTATGAATGTGCTTGAGCAGAAACAGTTGTTTGTCTTCTAGGGACCCATCAAGAATATCGACCCGTACTCCCGATTTCATCTTCTTGGTATCGTGACAGCGGTAGCAGTATCTCTTCAAGACCGGCTGGACGGTCTCCCGAAACTGGGACTTAAGTTGCGCTACCACCAGCTCGGAGTTGCGGTCTTCCTCCTGGGAAAAACCGAGCAAAATCCCCAATGAAAGTACAAGAGCGTGGAGCCAGATTGCACGTATAATTAAGGATGGCTTGAGCCGGTGAGTATACGGAGAATTCATTCGCTAAACTGTAAGATTTTTTAATACTTTAGAAGCCCTGGAATCACCTTGGCTCCTTCGACGCCCGTGAGGCGCAGATCGAGACCTTGGTGCTTTACGGAGAAGTG
>JAAZXD010000516.1 GCA_014240355.1 Roseibacillus sp.
CGATTGGCCACGAGGTTACGTCACAACACGCCTCCGGTGCCGGTGGCCGCGACTACCAGATCGATGTCTTGGTCGGTCTTTCCGAGCCCAACGTGATCATCCTCACCGACGTCTCTTCCGATCCTGGGGCCGGAACCATCAGCTTGAGCTGGGAAAGCAAGGCCGGAGAGCTCTACAATCTGCGCAGCGAGGCCGATCCCGCACAGATCGCAGGAGTGGCTCCTCTCGACTGGCCCATCTTCGGCGGCAACGTCGACATCGCAGCCACTCCGCCAGAGAACACCCTGACCATTCCCATGCCCGATGACCTGACGCGGCTGTTTGTGGTTGAAGGTTTTCCGGCCCCGCCCGTGACCCTCTTCACGGATGACCTTGAGTCGGGAGCCGAGGGCTGGACCACCGTCGTGAACGATGCCATCGGAAGCACCCGGTGGGAACTCGGATCACCCTCCGGTTCCACCGGACCCCTCGCCGGCGCCGATGACTCCGCCACTGCGTGGTCCACCAATCTCGGCGACTACGGTCCGAACTCCGACATTTCCCTGCGGTCCCCCGCCTTCGACCTGAGCGGTGTGGCCAGCGCGGAATTAACCTTCAAGGCCTTCCGCGATGCCGACGGATTTGGCGACTCCGCGGTGGTGCGCTTCCTGCGTGCTGCCGACTTCGTGCAACTGGGCGGGGAAACGGCCCTCGACATGACAGAATTTGATGTCGGCTACACCACCCTTGAGGTTCCCGTCCCGGCGGAGGCCCTGGGCGAGAATGTGATCATCGAATGGAATTTCGTGAGCGACGGCAGCGCGGATGACTTCAGCGGACTGACCATTGACGATATCGAGGTGATCGAATAGCCGCCGGCAGGGCTGGCTCCTGCGTAGAAGGAACACACTTCCTCCGCTCCATGGCACAGGCCACTCAGCCCCCGGGATGATCCGGGGGGGACCCCGTCTTGCGCCCCCTCCTTGCTGCCCTCCCGCTCCCTGTTTCCCGGATTCCAGATCGCATCGGGTGAGGAGGATCGTCAGCTCGGGATGCACCCTTGTAACGACCAGGAATCGATAGGATTCTTGCAGGCATGAAGGCTCTCGTTCTGACCTCTACCGATGGCACCCTCGAATTCACCAGCATGGAAGAGCCGGGGGCCGGTCCCGGACTGGCGGTGATCCGTCTCCAGGCCGCCGCCCTCAACCGGCGCGACTTCTGGATCACACAGGGCGGTTATCCGAATATCCAGGCTCCCTGTATTCTGGGATCCGACGGAGCCGGGATCGTGGAAACCGTGGGCGAGGGCGTCGATCCTTGCTGGCTGGGAAAGCAGGTCGTGATTAATCCCAGCCTCAACTGGGGTGACTCACAGGAGGCCCAGGGTGAGAACTTCCGCATCCTGGGAATGCCCGATCACGGTACGTTTGCTGAGAAAATCGCCGTTCCGGCGTGCCAACTGGTCGAGAAACCCGCCCACCTCACCGTGCATGAAGCAGCGGCCCTGCCCCTCGCCACTCTGACGGCCTACCGGGCCCTCTTCCCGCAGGGCCGGTTGCAGTCCGACGAATCCATTCTCATCACGGGAATTGGCGGAGGGGTGGCCACCGTGGCCCTCAAGATCGCCCATGCCATCGGTAGCCGGGTGCTGGTCAGCTCTTCCTCAGAGGACAAACTAGCCCGCGCAATCTCTCTCGGCGCATCCGCCGGAATAAACTACACTGGAAAAAACTGGTCTGAGCGCTTTCTTGCCGCGAACGGATCCGTCGACCTCGTTCTCGATAGTGCAGCGGGCACTGGATTTGGTGACCTGCTTCCACTGGTCCGCCCCGGGGGGCGGGTGGTCAGTTACGGAGGCACTGCTGGTCCGGCCGTCACCTTTCCCATCCGCTACCATTTCTGGAATCAACTCCAGCTCATCGGCTCTACCATGGGATCGCCCGCCGACTTCGCTGCCATGATCGCCTTTGCGGAGAAGCATGAACTGAGGCCCGAAATTGACTCGATCACTCCCCTCGCGGAAGGCGCAGGCCTCATCCAATCGATGACCGGATCCCCCCAGTTCGGAAAACTTGTTCTGGAGATTGCCTGACCATCAACCCGCGAAAACTGCTGCGGGCGATCTTCCGTCACCCCGGGAGATCAAGTTGTGGCAGGCAGGCCCTCGTCACCGAGGAGCGCCAGCGTCTCAGGCGTGAGGTCCAGTCCGTGCCCAAAGGGCGCCTCTTCCGGTGAACTGGTCG
>JAAZXD010000517.1:0-1315 GCA_014240355.1 Roseibacillus sp.
CTGCACCCGGACCCGGCCTGCGGCGGCGGTCACGCCCTCGGGAAGGACATCGAGGCGGCGAAGAGCGATTTCTCCGGTCCGCAGATTTCTGAAGGTCACCCGGGAGGATCCGACCGCCTCGACCCGGACGGAGAGGCGCTCACAACCGCGGACGATGGGAAAAACCTGGCCCACCCGGAAGATGCGGGCGCCGACCAGAAACTCCTTCTCCCTCGAATTGATCACGGAAATCTGGATGCCGTTGATGAATTCAATGAAAGGTGTCTTGCTGATCTTCTTGGCGACATGGTTGTACACCGGAGTCTTCGCCGGATTCTGATAGAGACCAAATGGCCCGCGCTCACGGCTGATGATGGAGAGTCGTTTTCTCATTCTTGCGATCCGGTCATCCAGATCTGCAGAAAGAAACCTCGCGGGGGTGCCCCCGGGCACAGCCGAGGAAACAACTGGAACAGGCTCCCCGGCAGCCAGCAGGGTAGTGGCAAGAGGGAGAATAAGGAGAATCACTTTCATTGCTTCTGCCATGTGGTGTAAACGACGTTCGCGTTTAGGACATTCTGGTTGGAGGCCCTGGAGAGTTTGATGCTATCGAGTTGTAGTTGCGGCATTCTTGTCTCCAGTTCGAGGAAGGCGGTCTGGAGAGCCCGGAAAGTTCCGCGGAAGGAGAAGTGCAGCTGACTGGACGGCTGCTTGCTTGCGCCACCAATGCCCCCCGCCGTGGAGGTTGGACGGAAGGCCGTCTGCTGGAAATGAGTGGCATCGAATTCATTCTGAAACTCACGGAAGAACGTATTGACGGTGGTCGCGGCAGGCTGCTCGAAAAGAGCCATCCAGCGATGCATGTGCGGAGCCTGCGACTGAACGTTCTGCTCCAGCGCTCCCCGTTCCCTTTCCAGGATCTTGAAGGTCTGGTGGTGATTGCGCCGGGCTTCGTACGTGTTCTCCATCTTTCCCTGAAAGTGAACTCCCAAGCCCAGGCCAATCACGACAAGCAGCACCGGAGCTACCAGGCCGAAGACGATGACGGACTCTTTGTAATGCGGGTTCATGGGATGGAAACAATGGGAATGGCAATGGGATCTTCAGCAGTAATACGCTGAGTGATGGTCAGCCTGAAATTTTGGGAAAATCGTTCTTCCGGTTTCATTCCGCCATCCGGTTTGAAGCGTTTGTTCTCCGAAGTCAGGAGGTTCACCAGAAGAGTGCGGGAGGACAGGTCCGTCCGAAGGGAATCGTTGCCAGTATGCTTCCGGACAATCCCAAAGACTTTCCCCATTCCCTCGGTGGTACTGATCACAGTGAGGTGATTCAGGGC
>JAAZXD010000517.1:1325-2219 GCA_014240355.1 Roseibacillus sp.
CAAAGACTTTCCCCATTCCCTCGGTGGTACTGATCACAGTGAGGTGATTCAGGGCCTCCGAGTTAGCGAGCCCGGTGATGGTCCACTCCTTAACCACGCCCGCCTTCTTGTCCTTTTCGTTAACCACTTCCGGTCGCACCCGGTGAGTGGTTTCAGAGAGAATGACGCTCTCCGGATCCGGAAAGAGATGGTTTACGAGCTCCATGGATACCCAGGCCTTGGAACGGTCGGCGAGCAGGGAGCTCCATTGCTCATATCGGCGGATTTCCGAAGCGAGAACCTTGTTGCCTTCGCGGGAGACCTCGCCGGTCTGATTCCAGGCTTCGTCATTGATGATCCTCACGGTCCGAATCCCGGTCCAGGACAGGAAAAGGACCAGCGCCACGGCACCAATCCGCAGGGCCACTGACCCGTAGCGGAGGATCTTCATCTCGGTTTGAGAGGGACAGAGTTCGACCTCTTCCACGGTGGCCGGGAGAAAATCCTGGGTCGCCCA
Organism: Roseibacillus sp.; assembly: GCA_014240355.1. Classification (GTDB taxonomy): domain Bacteria; phylum Verrucomicrobiota; class Verrucomicrobiia; order Verrucomicrobiales; family Akkermansiaceae; genus Roseibacillus_B. The sequence continues at coordinate 1,822 of JAAZXD010000517.1, forward strand.
CTTCTGCTCAGCCATCCCCCGGAAGGTCTCGGAAGCAGCCAATCCTTCCGCCTGCTCAGCGATCCGGAGACTGGCAGGGCCTTGGAACTCAAGCGGCACCTCGGGATCAAACCAGGCGCTCTCACGCCAATTGAGGGTCACGGCCCCAGGCAGTTCGGGGAGATCAGAATCCGTCTCCTCGTGGGACAGGGGAAGGATGTAGACCAGTGGCTCGGGCAGTTCGAGTGCAGCGGCCATGGTCTGCATGATCCGCCCCACGTGTGGAGGAGCCCCCCCCGCATGATGCCGAACGGACCGGAGCATGACGAGATCCCCCTCTGCGGGGAAAAAGGCGATTACGGAGAAGGACGAATAAGAAAACAGGATACTGAACGGCTCGGAAGGCAACTGGGAAGCCA
>JAAZXD010000518.1 GCA_014240355.1 Roseibacillus sp.
GTTTCCCGGATTAGAAATTCGTTGCTCTATCCAACTGAGCTATGGGAGGGACGGAGGGATTCTACGCGATGAGAGAGACTTGGCAAGACAGCTGGTGGGGCAGGGGGTGCCCCTTATGGCGCGGGATTGCAGGGTGGGGAGAGAAGTCAGAATACTTGAGATCCACCGGTTCGGGTGTTGTCCCGAGACGCCACCGGTGGGGTGACATCCGCCTTGAGGTTGGGGGTGTCAATGGCGTGGAAACTAACGAGGGCATCATTGCATAAATACCTTGGCGGGGTGATTGGCAACCTGCAAGACTGCGGCGAACCCGTTAGGATCAGATGAATGGCAGAGGCTGACGCAGCGAACCGCACATCAAGTTCCGAGTCCTCCGGCAGTAAGGACAGCTTTCCGTCCTCGGCCCAAGTGGTGATCGTGGGTGGGGGAGTGGTAGGCTGCAGCGTCCTCTACCACCTGACCAAAATGGGATGCAAGGACGTCATCCTGCTGGACAAGAACGAACTGACGAGCGGCGCGACCTGGCATGCCGCGGGATTGGTCGGGCAACTGCGACCGTCGCGCAACCTGACCCGCATGATCCAGTACAGCGTCGAACTCTACCAGGGGCTGGAAGCGGAGACGGGACAATCGACCGGTTGGAGCGGAGTGGGCGGCCTGCGCCTGGCTTCCTCGGAGGCGCGCATGGAGGAGCTCCGAAAATCGGCCACCATGGGATTGGGCTTTGGATTGGATATTCACACCCTGAGCACCAAGGAGTGCGCGGATTTGTTTCCCATCATGGATCCTGCCGGTGTACATGGCGGGGTCTTCCTGCCGACCGACGGCTACGCGGATCCCTCCATGCTCACCCAGGCGCTGGCCAAGGGAGGCCGGACGAACGGAGGACGAATCATCCGCAACACCCGGGTGACCGGATTTACCGTGAGCAAGGGACGCGTCACGGAAGTCCAGACCGAAAAGGGGAACATCGCCTGCGAGACGGTGGTGAACTGCACCGGGATGTGGGCCCGACGGGTGGGGAAGATGGCCGGAGCGAACGTGCCGGTAGCTTCCTTCGAGCACCAGTACATGGTCACCGAGGAAATCAAGGGGGTGGCTCGCGATCTTCCCGTCACGCGCGACCCGGATAATTTCGTCTACTACCGGAGCGAAGTCGGGGGATTGATCATGGGGGGATTCGAAACCGAGCCGATCCTGTGGAAGGTGGACGACATCCCGTGGGACTTCGTGACGCAACTGCTGGAACCGGACTTCGACCAGTTCGAGTTTCTATTCAACCCGGCATTGAAGCGCACACCATGCCTCGAAACGGCGGGCGTGAAGCAGCTTATCAACGGACCGGATGCCTACACCCCGGATGGGAATTTCCTGCTTGGGCCGTCGGTGGAGATCCCCAATTTTTTCGTCGCGACCGGCATGAACTGTTTCGGGATTGCGGGGGCGGGCGGGAGCGGTCGGATGATCGCGGAGTGGGTCCTCGACGGTGAACCAAGCCTCGATATCTACGCCCTCGATATTCGGCGCTTTGGCAGCCGCCACAATCGGAGTTCCCATTTCGTGGCAGAGCGAAGCCGGGAGCACTACTCGAAGCACTACAAGATTTCGTGGCCGCACTATCACAACCAGAACGAGCGTTCGCTGCGACGCAGTCCGCTCTACCACGTGCTTGAGAAAAAGCGGGCCGCCTTTGGTGAGAAAAGCGGCTGGGAACGGGCCCAGTGGTTCGCTCCGGAGGGAATCGAGCCCGAGGAAATCATGGCGTGGGGCCGTCCAAACTGGCACGAGCACGTCGGGCGGGAGGTGAAGGCGATCCGCGAGAAGGTCGCCCTCATCGACCAGACTTCCTTCGGCAAGATCGAGGTGCGGGGGCCGGATGCGCTCGCCCTCCTGCAACGACTTGCAACACGGAACATCGCTCGCCCGCCCGGTAGCCTCGCCTACACCCAGATGTGCAATGGGAAAGGTGGCATCGAGTGTGACCTGACCATCTCGCGCACCGGGGAGGAAGAGTTCTATCTCGTGACCGGGACGACCTTTGCCGCCCACGACCTGAGCTGGATTGTGAACCACATTGAACCAGGCCAGGCGGTTGTTGCCTACGACGTGACCTCGTCCCGCGGGGTCCTGAATCTCTGCGGCCCCAGGGCACGGCAGGTGTTGGAGAAGGTCACCAGGGAGGATGTCAGTAACGAGGGCTTCGCGTTCGGCACCGGC
>JAAZXD010000519.1 GCA_014240355.1 Roseibacillus sp.
GGTCCAGGTGGCCACCGATGAAATCCCGCGCCCGGGTGCAGTCATCAGCGGTAGCGTCACTTTCAGCGATGGCGAGAAGGCGAGCTGGATGATTGATGAATTAGGGCGCCCCGGGATCGAGCCTGAAACCTCCGGCTACCAGCCGACGGAAGCGGATCTCAGTGAGTTCGAGAAGCATCTCCGGGCCCTGCTGGAAGGCTAGAGTGAGCGGGTGATCCCATGGCGGCGAAGGTGCTTTGTATCCTGGTTGACGGGGTGGAGGAGATCGAGCTGGTCACTCCGGTTGATATCCTGCGACGGGCCGGTACAGAGGTCGTGATGGCCACGTCAGGTGCCGGGGAGAGGTAGTGGGGAAAATGGGGATCAGGATCAGAGCCGATGCGTGTCTTTCCGGAATCGATCCCTCGGCGTTTGATGCCCTCCTCCTGCCGGGTGGTCCGGCCGTGGCCGTGCTCAGGAAAGAGGAGGGGATGGTGTCCCTGGTCCGTTCCTTCGGAGACGCGGGCAAGGTGGTAGCCGGAATCTGCGCCGCTCCTCTGCTCCTGCACGATGCAGGTCTCCTGGAGGGTAGGCGTTATACCGCTCACTTCACCACTCACAAGGAACTCAAGGCCGCGGAGGGGGAGGAACGGGTCATCGTCGACGGTTCACTGGTGACTTCCCGGGGAGCGGGAACGGCCGTCGAATTTGGTCTCGCCCTGGCGGCGCTCCTGGAGGGGAAAGAGGCTGTGAAGGAAGTGGCCGAAGCCATCATGGCCTAGGGCTTCGGATGGATGGTGCGGCGGCCGGGGCCGGCCTGTTCCTTATCCGTAGATTTCCCCTCCTGCTTCTGCAAACTCCTGCGCTTTTTCACGCATTCCTTCCTCCATTGCCGACTCAGCGGTAATCCCGCGTTCCTCGGCATACTTGCGCACGTCCTCAGTGATTTTCATGGAGCAGAAGGTGGGTCCACACATGGAGCAGAAGTGCGCGGTCTTGGCGCCCTCCTGGGGAAGGGTTTCGTCATGGAAGGAGCGAGCCTTGTCGGGGTCGAGAGAGAGATTGAACTGATCGTTCCAGCGAAATTCGAAGCGGGCCTTGGAGAGGGCGTTGTCGCGCTCCTGGGCAGCGGGGTGGCCCTTGGCCAGATCAGCGGCGTGGGCCGCAATTTTGTAGGTGATCACGCCCTCCCGGACGTCGTCACGATTGGGAAGGCCGAGGTGCTCCTTGGGGGTGACGTAGCACAGCATGGCGCATCCGTACCAGCCTATCATGGCGGCTCCGATTCCGCTCGTCAGGTGATCGTAACCGGGAGCCACGTCGGTGGTGAGCGGTCCCAGGGTATAGAAGGGTGCGCCGTGGCACCATTCGATTTGTTTCTGCATGTTCTCCTGAATAAGGTGCATGGGAACGTGGCCAGGGCCTTCGTTCATGACCTGACAGCCCTTGTCCCAGGCCCGGGTGGTGAGTTCCCCCTGCACTTCCAGTTCGGCCAGCTGGGCGTAGTCGTTTGCATCCGCGATGGATCCCGGGCGCAAGCCGTCTCCGATCGAGAAGCTCACGTCGTAGGCGGCACAGATGTCGCAGATCTCATCCCAGTGGGTATAGAGGAAGTTCTCCTGGTGATGGTGGAGGCACCACTTGGCCATGATGGAGCCTCCCCTGGAGACGATGCCGGTCATGCGGCGAGCGGTGTGCGGCACGAAGCGGAGGAGGGCCCCGGCATGAATGGTGAAGTAGTCCACTCCCTGTTCAGCCTGCTCGATGAGAGTGTCACGGTACAGTTCCCAGGTGAGGTCCTCAATGCGTCCGTTGATCTTCTCGAGAGCCTGGTACATCGGCACGGTGCCGATGGGGACGGGTGAGTTCCGGATGATCCACTCGCGGGTCGCGTGAATGTTCTTGCCGGTGGAGAGATCCATGACGGTGTCCGCTCCCCACTTGGTGGCCCAGCGCATCTTTTCCACTTCTTCATCGATGGTGGAAGCTACGGCCGAATTTCCGATGTTGGCATTGATTTTCACGAGGAAGTTCCTCCCGATGATCATCGGTTCAGCCTCGGGGTGATTGATGTTGCTGGGAATGATGGCGCGCCCGGCCGCCACCTCGTCCCGTACGAATTCAGGCGTGATGGAGTCCGGAAGACTCTGCCCCCAGTTCTGTCCCGGGTGCTGGTGATCAAGGGTATTGCGCTGGACCTGCTTGAGAGGATCGATTTCGGAAGGTC
>JAAZXD010000051.1 GCA_014240355.1 Roseibacillus sp.
AGAAACATCATCACGCAGAGGCGCGGCTTCAAGGCGGAGATCCGAACGGTTGTATCAGACATGGCTGGGAGGAATTTCAGCACAGGTTTAACGAAAACTCACGGGGCGGGAAGGAAATATCGTGCTTCCGACTTGAAATAGGTCTCCAGCCCGTTCAGTAGGAGAAGTCATGGATAAGCAGCATTCCCTCACCCGCCGCAAAACCCTCAAGGGATTGGCAGCCCTCGCCACGATCCAGATCGTTCCCAGCCACGTCATCGGGGCCAGGGGAAAGCGTCCTCCCAGCGAGCAGATCACGCGTGGAATCATCGGTTGCGGAGGGATCTCGGGATCGGGCGCCCACGTTGGACAGAAGGGACCGCTCCTGGCGCTCTGCGATGTCGACAAGCAGCGTCTCGCCGGGCGCACCGCGGACGCCAAGAAGCGCGGGCACGATCCCAAGGGTTATCACGATTTCCGCGAATTATGCGCGCGCGATGACATTGATGTGGTCCACATCTGCACGCCGCCCCACTGGCACGCCCTGCAAGCCATCGAGGCTGCCAAGCAGGGCAAGGACGTCTGGTGTGAAAAGCCCATGAGCCGGACTATCGGTGAGGGCATCGCGATGGTGAAGGCCATGCGCGAGCACAAGACCATCTTCCGCATCAACACCTGGTTCCGCTTCAAGGACGGCTTCTACGGAATGGGCATTCCGGTCGCGCCCATTCGCAAGGCGGTCATGCACGGGTTACTGGGCGACGGACCGCTCACTGTGACGGTGGGCGGCAACCAGGGCTTCAACTGGAAGTTCGGATGGTCGGGCAGGATCGACCAGCCCGAGGAAAAGATCCCGGCGCACTTCGACTACAACTTCTGGCTCGGACCGGCACCGGTGAAGCCCTACACCCGGCATCGCACCCACGGATCCTTCCGCGGCTACTGGGACTACGATGGTGGCGGCCTGGGTGACATGGGCCAGCACTATCTCGATCCGGTTCAGTATATCCTGGGCAAGGACGAGGAGAGTCCGGTGGAAGTCTTTATCGATGCCGACAAGCAGCACCACGATGCGGTGGGCCGCTGGCGGCGCATCGAGTACAAGTATGCCGACGGGACCAAGCTCATCCTCGACGGCGACAACCGCGATAAGGACACGCCCTACATCCAGGGCTCGGCCGGCAGCATCTCGCGCGGATTCAAGTCCGACGTCAAAGGGTTCGCCGAGAAGCTCAAGTCGCTCAAGGACCCCGAGCCGCAGATCACCGATTTCCACCAGGCGGTGCGGGAGCGCAAGACTTTTGCCCTGAACGAGACCAAGGCCTTCCGTTCGGCCTCCATCGTGAACCTGGGAACGATCGCCCACCGCTCCAATAAGAGTTTCCGCTACGATCCCAAGACCTTCAAGATCGACGAACCGGAGGCCGACAAGTACGTGCACCAGGAGATGCGCGGCCCCTGGAAGGTGTAAGGAAGCTGCTGGCAGAATTGGCGCGGCCTCCCGGTCGCATCTGGACATGCCCATGATGGTCATGCCACCGTCCCTGCAACCCAATGAGAGACAAGATCCGCATCCTCTGCGTCGGCGCCGGTAACATGGGAAGTTCGCATGCGCGGGCCTACCACAAGCTCGACGCGTTCGAGATCGTGGGAATTGTGACCCGCTCGCCTGAATCGCGTGGGAAGCTCAACGAGGAACTGGGTGGGGGCTATGCGGAATTTGGCGACTTCCACGAGGCTCTGGCGGAGACCAGGCCGGACGCGGTGAGCATCTCGACTTATCCCGATACCCACGGGTCATACGCCGAGGCCGCTTTCGAGGCCGGGGCGCATGTATTCATTGAGAAGCCACTGGCGGAGACGGTGGCGGAAGCGGAAAGCATCGTGGCGAAGGCGAGGGAGAGCGGGAAGAAGCTGGTGATCGGCTACATCCTCCGGGTCCATCCGAGCTGGATCCGCTTTATCGAGATCGCCCGGACCCTGGGCAAGCCTCTGGTCATGCGCATGAACCTGAACCAGCAGAGCTCGGGCGCGGCCTGGGAGACACATCGCAACCTGATTTCCTCGATCTCCCCGATCGTCGACTGTGGCGTCCACTACGTGGATGTGATGTGCCAGATGACGCGTTCGAAGCCGGTGCGAGTTTCCGGACTGGGCGCGCGCCTGACCAACGATATTCCCGAGGACAAGATCAACTACGGACACTTGCAGGTTGCCTTTGAGGACGGAAGCGTGGGGTGGTACGAGGCGGGATGGGGCCCCATGATGAGTGAGATGGCTTTCTTCGTGAAGGACGTGGTGGGCCCGAATGGGTGCGTTACCATTGAAGCGAAGGAAGCCGGCGGCAAGGGGTCTTCCGCGGATGTGGACGCCCACAGCAAGACCGAGTCGCTGCGCATTCACCACAGTGAAGTGGACGGAAACAGGGAGTTCACGAAAGAGGACGAGTGGATCGACATGACCGACGAGCCGGATCACGACGAGCTCTGTTTCCGCGAGCAGGAGTATTTCCTGAAGGCCATCCAGGAAGACCTCGACCTTGGCGACCACATGGAAGATGCCCTCAATTCCATGCGTATCGTGGCGGCCGCCGACGAATCCTACCTGACCGGGAAAACGGTCGAACTTTAGCTGCTTTCCATCTCCAGATTCAAAGTTACAAGAGTCACCCTCAAATCACGAAATTACCATGAAAGTCCTAGTCACCTTCTTCCTTGCCCTTGCCCTTCCTGCCTCCGCCGACTGGGTGGATCTTTTCAATGGAAAGGACTTCACCAATTTTGGCGCGTCCGGAAAGACCGAACAGAACGGCTACTTCGTCAAGGATGGCATCATCGAGTCATCCAGGAAGTGCCGGAACCTGATCACCGAGAAGCAATATTCAGATTATATCCTGGAATTTGAATTCCAACTGACTTCCGGGGCGAACAATGGCCTGGGGGTCCACTACCCGGGAAGTGGAGATGCGGCCTACACGGGAATGGAATTGCAGATCCTTGATAATACCGCCGATAAGTACAAGAACCTCAAGGAATGGCAGTTCCATGGCTCCGTCTATTCCCTGGCACCCTCCCTGCGGGGGCATCTGGCCCCGGTGGGCGAGTGGAACAAGCAGCGGGTCACGATACGCGGGCCACGTCTCACGGTCGAGTTGAACGGAGTCTGCATCACCGATGCCAACCTCGACGAGCTCAGCAGGAAGAAGCCCAAGCACCAGGGCGTCAAGCGGAGGAAGGGACATATCTGCTTCGCCGGTCACGGCGATATCATCCGGGTGCGCAAGATGCGCATTGCGGAAATTTCCTTTGAAGAGGACAAGACGGAGGCTTGGTACCAGCCGGCCGGGAAGGCCGATGGTAACCTGGCGGGAGAGGGATTTACGCCGGTCATGGCGGCGGGATCGCTCAAGAACTTTGCCGAGGACCCGCAGAACAAGGGACACTGGACCGTGAAGGACGGCTGGATCCTGCACTACGATGGCAAGGGGACCAATCTCTGGACCAGTAAGGACTACAAGGACTTCACCACCGTGGTGGACTGGCGCTGGACCGGTGAACACAGCGGCAAACGCAACCAGCCGGTCCTGCTGCTAAATGGCCTGCAGAAAACCGGACCTGACAAGAAGGGGGTGACCTCCGAAATCGATGAGTATGACAGTGGCGTACTTTTACGCGGGGCAGTTCACACCCAAGTCAATCTCTGGAATTGGACGGTCGGTTCCGGCGAGGTTTACGGGATCCGCAACGACAGCAGGCAGCCCCTTCCCATCCGGGCCGCGCTCACCCCGCGGGTCCCTGCCGACAACAAGGTGGGGGAGTGGAACCGTTACGTCATCACGGTGAAGGGTGACCGCCTCACCGTGGTCCTCAACGGGAAGGTGGTGCTGCACGAAGCGCAGCTCCCCGGGGTGAAACCCACCGGGAAGATTGGATTCCAGCACCACGGCAATCCGCTTGAGTTCGCGAATATCTTCGTCAAGGAGCTGTAGCCCCGTGGCGCGGTCACACCGGGGCGTTGACGCTTTCGCTTTCCTCGTCCGTCGACGGGGTCAGCACCTCCTCCGTTACCCTGGCGCGGGAGACGGCAGGCAGTTTGGAGGGGTGGGCCGGAATGCCGAGGTTGCTGAGCTTGCGCGTGCTGGAAAGAACCCCCTGCTCGAGCGTGCCGAGGGCGGCGTTGTAGTCCCGTACGGTGCCGTCCAGTGACCGGCCGATCTTGACGATGTGCTTGGCCAGATGGTTGACGTGGCCGTAGAGTTCACGTCCGGCCGCGGAGACGGTGCGCGCCTTTTCGGCGATACCTTCCTGACGCCACCCCACCGCGGCGGAACGCAGGAGCGCAATGAGGGTGCTGGGAGTAGCCAGAATGATACCCCGCTCGATTCCACGTTCGAGGAGATCCGGTTCTTCGCCAAGGGCGGCGGTGAGGAAGCCCTCGCCGGGCAGGAAGAGGACGGTGAATTCCGGTTTCGCGTTAAATTGGGCGGCGTAGCGCGGCGTGGTGAGGGCGTCGAGGTGTCGGGAGACCAGGGCGGCATGCCGCCGCATTTCCCGCTGATGCGTTTCCTCGTCCGTGGATTCCACCGCGGCAAGATAGGCTTCAAGGGAGGCGTGGGCGTCCACCGCAATGATCCGGTTGCCCGGCAGATTTACCACGAGGTTGGGACGTTGCAGGCCGTCGGCACCGGACTGCTCCGCTTCGGTGGGCGTATAGAAGTCGCAGTAGTTCTGCATGCCGGAGAGTTCCACTACGCGCTGGAGTTGGAGTTCGCCCCAGCGTCCGCGTCCGGAAGGCTGGCGCAGGGCCTTGACCAGCTGGGCGGTTTCCTTCTGGAGACTGAGCTGGGCGCTGGTCATCTTGCGCACGTGTTCGCCGAGAGCTGTTTCTGTTTCACGCCGGGCCCGCTCGAGATCTTCGATGCGGCTCTCCACCTTGTTCAGGGTGGTGGCTACCGGCTTGACGAGGGTTTCCACCGCCATGCGGCGGTGCTCCAGTTCACTGGTGGCTTCCTTCTGTCGAGAATCGAGAGCGTCGTGAGCATACTTGATGAACTCGCGCTGGGTGTCGCGAAGGGTCTCGAGTGACATGGCCTTGAAGTTCTGCGCCATCCGGGTTTCGGCGTCCTTGAGAAGCTGTTGTTTTTCAACCAGACCGCGTTGCTGTGTCTGGGCCAGGAGCTCGAGTTCAGACTGACGCTTGAGGGCCACCGCCTCGCTGTGACGGAGTTGGCGTAATTCCGCCTCAAGGTTGGCACAACCGGCTTCCAGGTCGGCCACGGATTTCCGGGCAGCCCTGTCCCGTTCCTCGTAGCGCGCGCATACGGTGTGCGCTTTGCTACGGCACAGGAACCAGGCGAGGGCCGCACCGATCGCAGTACCCGCGGTAGCGACGAGATGAGGGAGCCAAGGATCGAGGTCCATAGTGAAGGTTACCCTTGCAGATTGGGTTGAAGCTGGTTTCCTACGGAAGCAGTTGCCAACCCTTGCTTATAGCCGCAACTCTCGCAAACACGCAAAGCAAACATATTAACATCTATCCACACACTATTCCTATGGCTTACGAACTTCCTGATCTTGGATACGCTTACGATGCACTCGAACCGCATATCGATGCGCGGACGATGGAGATCCATCACAGCAAACACCACAACGCCTACGTCACTAATCTGAACGCCGCAATTGAAGGAACGGATTTTGCCGACAAGTCCATCTGTGAGCTGGTGATGCAGGTGGGAGATGTTCCGGAGGGCATCCGGGGTGCGGTGCGCAACAACGGGGGAGGTCATTTCAATCACAGCTACTTCTGGAACTGCATCAAGCCGGGTGGCGCCAGTGAGCCGGGGAGTGAAGTGGCGGACGGGATCAACGCCGCTTTCGGATCCCTGGACGGGTTCAAGGAGGCCTTTACCAAGGCGGCCATGACCCGGTTCGGATCGGGGTGGGCCTGGCTTTGCGCGGATAAAGGCGGGAAGCTCAGTGTGTGTTCGACCGCCAACCAGGACAACCCGATGATGGGCGAAATCTCCGGCTGCGGCTGCGGTGCGCCCATTCTGGGGCTCGATGTCTGGGAGCACGCCTACTACCTGAACTACCAGAATCGCAGGCCCGACTACGTGGCAGCCTTCTTCAACATCATCAACTGGGACACGGTGGCGGCCAGTTTGCAGAAGGTTGCGGAATAGCCTCCGCTCCCGGGGTAGCCGTTTTGACTCAACCGGACCTGCGGGTCCGGCTGCTGGCTTTCACCTGTTAAACGTGGAGATGGAACTCCAACGCTTGCGAGTTGGCGGGAAGCCCGCTACAGGGTGCCCGCCATGGCTCGAATCAACGAAAACTTTCTGAAACTTAAGGCGGGTTATCTCTTCCCGGAGATCGCCCGGCGGGTGAACGCCTTTTCGGACGCGGAGCCGGAGAAGGCCACGCGTCTGATTCGTTGTGGAATCGGGGATGTGACCGAACCGCTGCCTCTGGCGGCGCGCACTGCCATGAAGCAGGCGGTGGATGAGCTGGGTCAACGGGAAAGCTTCCGCGGATATGGGCCGGAGCAGGGCTACGAGTTCCTGCGGAAGGCCGTGGCAGAGAATGCGTATGCAGGATTGGGAGTTGATGCGGATGAGATTTTCGTCTCGGACGGCTCAAAATGTGACACGGGCAATATCCTCGATATCTTCGGAGGTGGGCAGAAGATTGCGATTACCGATCCGGTCTACCCGGTTTACGTGGATACCAATGTGATGGCAGGCAACACTGGAGAGGGCGACGAAAGGGGACAGTTTGCAGGGCTGGTCTACCTGCCCTGCACGGCTGAGAATGATTTTACCCCTGCCCTTCCGGAGGAAAAGGTGGATCTCATCTACCTGTGCTATCCGAATAACCCGACGGGGACGGTGGCGACCGGGGAGCAGCTGCAGAAGTGGGTCGACTATGCGCGCGCGAACGATGCCGTCATTCTTTATGACGCGGCTTACGAGGCCTACATCCAGGACGCCGGGTTGCCGCGCTCGATTTACGAGATCGAGGGAGCGCGCGAGTGCGCGATCGAATTCCGGTCCTTCTCCAAAAATGGTGGGTTTACCGGGACCCGTTGCGCCTTCATCGTGATCCCGAAGGAGCTCACCGGTTCGACTGCAGATGGAGAGCGGGGACGTTGCACGGATTGTGGGCACGTCGGCACTCGACCAAGTTCAACGGGGTGAGCTACCCAATCCAGCGGGCAGCGGAGGCTCTTTTCTCAGTGGAGGGCAAAACCCAGATCAGGAAGCTGGTGGAGCATTACATGGGAAACGCCGCGTTACTGAAGGAGGCCTGCGAGAAGTGCGGCCTGGCAGTGTACGGAGGAGAGCACTCACCTTACGTCTGGGTGCGGTGTCCGGAGGGCATGGACAGCTGGGGGATGTTTGACAGGATGCTGCAGGACGCCCAGGTGGTGGTGACTCCGGGGGCTGGTTTCGGGGCTGCGGGCGAGGGCTACTTCCGAATTTCCGCCTTTAACTCGCGGGAGAATGTGGAGGAGGTCTGCGCCCGTGTCGCGAAGGTGCTTGGGTAGCGGTTGTGTCGCCGGGAGTTACTGGAGGGCGACCTGGGCATGGTCTATGGGTCTTATGAAACCTGCCCTGCCTTCCAGGGTAAGTTAATGAAAAGGCGGGATGTTGCCAGGGAGCGGAACGAGGGTTTAGGATAGGCACGGCTTTCTCCCGTCCGGGTAAATTAAATGCGTCAAGCGGCCCTCAATCTGGTCTTATGTGTCCTGGCCGTCTCCACGACGGCCTTCCTGCCCGGTATTGGGCGTGATGAGGGAACGTCCACGGGATCCGGCTCCTCGCGGAAGGCCATTCCGGTCGCGTCTCCCACCCTCCTGGAGGCGGTGCGGGGTGGAGCGGAGGAAATCCGCTCCCTGCTCCTGCAGACCGGAACGAATCTCAGGAGCAACGAGGAAAATGAGCCGCGCTCCCTGATGTTGTCCCTGCACGGCGGATGGCTGTATCGGCCTGTCCGCGTGAGACGAAGTGAGTCGGCCCTGCACGTAGCCATTTTGGAGGGCCGGAGCGAGATCCTTTCCAAACTTCTGGCGGCAGGAGGCTCACCCACCGAGAGGCATGGCAGTGGCTGGAATCCCCTGCAACTGGCCCTGCAGCGTGGCGACCTGGGGGCGATGAAGATCTTGTTGGCGCACGGGGCGGACCCCCGGGTGAAGGGGGCGGGCGAACGGACGTCCCTCGATCTCGCCCTGGCCCTGGAATCATCCCCCGCTGAGCTCGAACTCCTCATCAAGGGCGGGGCCGATCCCAACCAGAGAGGGCCCGACGGTCGGACGGCGGTTCAGGTTCTGCTGGCGGCCCGCGACTTTGAGCGAACCGGGGTTCTCCTGCGGCATGGAGGCAAGGCCGGGGCGGCGCTCTACAATGCGGTGGTGGAAGGAGATCGCGAGGTCTTCCGCTTTCTTGTGGGAGAGGGAGTTCGGTCTGAGCCCGGGTCGAAGGATCCTGTCCTGGTGGCGGCGGTGCGTGAGGGGCAGGTCGAACTCGTGGAGCACCTTCTTCAATCAAGATCCATGCAGGCGGCGGGGCTGGTCAGGCGCGGACGGGAGGGGCAGAGTGCGCTGCATCTTGCGGTGGCCATGAATCGGTTGGATCTGTGCAGGCTTCTCCTCGAAGCGGGGGCGGATCCAAATGCATCCTTCTCCCGTCCGGCAACCGGCGACTTCCTCGCGCGGGTACGTCCGGTGGGGTATCTCAAGACCCACCTGAAATACGATTCGCGGGTGACGCCCCTGATGGCGGCCGCGGACTGCGGCAACCTGGAACTGGCCAAGCTTCTCATGGAGCATGGGGCCAAGCGCTTTATCTGGACCAGTGGCAAGTCCTACTACCCGATTGGGTTCGCTTCCCGCCGTAATGACGTGAAGATGATGCAACTGCTGCTGGGAGTGGACCCAGGGAACGAGGAACGCTGGCTCAAGGTGGATCTTTCCGAGCAGAAGGCCTGGGTTTACGACAAGGACAACAAGGAATTGTTTTCCACGAGAGTGTCCACCGGCAGGAAGGGCTACCGCACCGAGGTGGGAGAGTTTGTTATCACCAACAAGAACCGTCATCATGTCTCCAACATCTACAAGGGCATCCGGATGCCCTATTTCCAGCGACTCAGTTGCAGCGCCGTCGGATTTCACGAAGGCTACTGCCCGGACTACCCGGCATCCCACGGCTGTCTCCGGGTGCCTCGTGGCAATGCCTCGGAGCTCTGGAAGATCACCAAACCCGGGGACCGGGTGGTGATTGTGCCATGAGCGGCTGCCGGGTGGAGGTTGGACTCAGCGTGGGTCCACGATTCGCCCGAGGAACAGGGCCGTCTGGGTGCGGGTGTCCACAATGGCGTAGAGGAAGGGTCGGTCGAGACGGAGCTCGACGGGCTTTTCGGGACGGGGCAGGGAGCGGAATGTCATGACGACCGCGGTAGCGGCCGCCGCTTCGGTGCCCTTTTCGTCCACTGCGATGAAGGTCTTATGATAGATATCGTCAATGGAGAGTCCGCGGGGATCAGAAGTCATGAGGCTGAAGTTGGCGCCTCGTGTGAAGGCCAGGTTCATGCCGAGTTTGCGGAGCGGATTCTTGAGCGCAACGGGGGCACCCTCGATCCGGAATTTCGGAAGATGAAGGGCGACCATGCGCGAGGGCAGGCGGCTGAGAGCGGTTAGCTTCTCGGCGCTTAGGGTCTTCTCAAGAGCAGGCAAGCCGTCAATCTCGTCGGGAAGGAGGGCGAGCATGGCAAAGTTTTGCGAGTAGGGCAGGCTGACTGCGGTGTAACCGTCTTCCTTGGAATATCCGAACCTTTTGGTGGTGTGCATGGTTGGCGTTTCGATGGCCCTGCCCGGGGCGAGGTGGAAGAGAGCGGGGTTGGTGGCGGATTTCGGGAAGGCATAACGCCATCCGGCCCTGAAGTAGAGGGCGTTGACCAGGACGAGACCGGTCGAACTGTCCAGCGATCCTTCCGGCAGGAGCTCCTGGATCTTATCGTTTGTCCGGTCGGAGACCCATTGGTTGATCCTTGCTCTCTCCCTTGCAGCATCGTTCCTGAAGTCAGCGAACTGGAGGGGAGCCCGGTAGAGCTTTTCCAAGGTGGTGAGGAATTCCTTCCGGAACGGATAGCCCTTCTGTCCAAAGAGGGAGTTTGTGACCGTGAGGTCAAAGGAAGGTTCTCCATTCTTTCTGGCCGGGGTTTTTCCGGCCAAGGCCGCGGCCTGTTCCTTCCGTTTCCCGAAGTCCTCGAGGAGAATGGACAGGGAAGCGCTGAGTTGAGACAATTTTCCCGGGCAATGGAGGGCCTTTTCCATCTCGGTGAGCGTGTCACCCGCGGCCCCGTTGCCTGTCATGCCAAGAGCAGTCACGATGGAGAACGGGGAGAGACAGAGATTGCCTTCCCTGGCCGCCACCTCACGGTAGAGATCGAGGCCAAATCCGTTGTTGGCCCTGGCCGCGAAGGGAACTTGCTGTCCCAGGAGGGGCGTGGTGAGCAGAACGATGCTGAGGGGGATTGATATATTCATGATTTTCATGCCTGTGTGAACCGGGAGCTGATGATTTCTTTGTAATCTGATTGTCAAAGAGGGCTAAAAGAATTCCAGGGAGCGAAAGGGATTCTTCTATCATGGCGAGGACCAACAGGAAGAGTTCCCTTTTCCAAGGGAACTCAAATGGGGACTTTCTTTCGCTATTCTGGAAACCGGGAGCAGGCGCTCCGATTGAAAGAGAGAAGACCGCCTGAGGCGCGGACGTGAATTACAACCACTGATCCTGAAACGAAAATGAACGCTACGACCTCTTCCTTGAGCCGGGTCCTGCGGCCCGTTCTGGCCACGGCCGCCTTTGCCGGCCTGATCGCCAGCGCCCGGGCAGCCAGCCGGTATCACGATCGAGGCAAACGGGGAAAAAGCCTCCGACCCTGAACACGAGGGGCGAATTAATCTCCACTCGGTGATTCAGGCCCAAGGGGTCCTCGATCGGGTTCGCCGCCCCCCGGCGGGGAGGAGAGGGAAACCTGGAGGGGAGCAAAAGCCGGGCCTGCAGAACGCAGGCCCGGCCCTCAGAAGAATACCGGTTCAGAAGTGGGGGGGAGCCGTGTTCAGTTCACCGAGACGGCTTCCGCGCCGGTTTCGCCGGTACGGATTCGGATCGCTTCTTCCACGCTGGAAATGAAGACCTTGCCGTCGCCGATCTTGCCGGTATTGGCGGCCTTGGTGATCGCATCCAAGCTGGTTTGGACATTCTCGTCGTCGATGACGACCTCAATTTTGACCTTGGGCAGGAAATCCACGGTATACTCACTGCCGCGGTAAATCTCCGTGTGCCCTTTCTGGCGCCCGAAACCCTTTACTTCGGTGACGGTCATGCCCTGCACTCCGATCTCGGCCAGGGCCTCTTTGACCTCTTCTAGCTTGAATGGTTTGATAATCGCTTCAACTTTCTTCATGGACGCACTTGGTTCGTGGTTGGTAAATGTTGGTAGCAATTCCCGTGCCAACTGACCAGCGGAAGATTTCCGGATGGGAATCGGGCGAGTCAAGGGGGGGGAGTCTCCCTGTAAACGAGTCGAAGATAGCGTTGCGGGAGGTTGAGCGGGACCCGGAATCCGTTGGGGAGGGTTGCCACTCCCTGCCTGGTCCACCTGCGGAGATCCGGGGAAGTCTCGGCATGCACCTCTGCAAAATCTGGCAACGTGTGGTGTGGGAAATCGACGCGCAGGAACCGTCCCTCCCGCCGGTAGTTTGGTAGTGGCCGGGAGTGGGCGGAGGCCGGATCGGTCTGCCAGGCATACTCTTCAGAATTGACGGATCCGTCGTGATCAAAATCGTCATTGGGGCGATTGGCGGAGTTCGGGCCGAGATGGGTGGCGGCCCATTGACCGTAGGGCGTGTCCGCGATGGTGATCACTGCAGAGGGCACCCCTTCGGGGACGACGAGATCCGGATTGAGAGACAGCTCAAGGGTTTCGGTGCCTTCCGCCTCGTTGTCCCGCAGGGGGCGGAAGGTCAATTCCAACAGCCTCTGGCCGCCTGGCAGGACGACGTTGTCGAAGGGACGGGTGTCCACCCCGGGAGTGGCGCTTCCTCCTGTCAGAAGGGGGAGGGTGAAGTCGCTGGCGAGAGGCAGCGGGGTTGAGAAGGTGAGCCGCGCAATGCCCGTGGGCAGGAACTCGGAGGCGGAGTCATTGCCAACGGCAAGGCGGACGATGGGCCTGGTGTCGGCGCAGGTTGCGCTGCTCACCACTATATCGTCGAGATACCATCCCTCTTCCGCGTCGGAAGTGTCGTGGCCCAGCATCCAGCGGAATTGAAGGGCTTCGGAGGCGAGGTGAGGGGGAATCCTGACCACGGTCGTGATCCAGCCAAGGGATCCCGACCAGGCACGGCGATTGGGAAGGGGATTCTGGTAGGCCGAGCTGAGGGTGCGGTTGTAGGGACCCTGGGTAAATACTCCGCCGGCGTCTTCGATGTCCTCCCATCGGCCCCCGTCGCGGGAGATCTCCAGAACGCCGCCGTCGAATCCCACCGTGGGGCTGAAGGGACTGGCTTCCGTCTCCACAAAGTGACGAAAGCGCAGGGTGCCGCCCTGTGAACTGATTCTCACGGGAGGGGAGGTGAGAGTGGAAGCGCCCCGACTCGGCGGGTTCGAGGCAAAGACGGAGAACTCCGCTGAATCATGCCGGGCACTGGAGCGTGCCCAACCGCTTCCCGCCCGCGAAGCAGTGGAGGACCACCTGGAGGGCAGGGGAGTAACGGC
>JAAZXD010000520.1 GCA_014240355.1 Roseibacillus sp.
GCAACCCGGTCCGGGAAGGAGGCGACCTTGATGACGGCTCCGTCAGTCGCGTAGGGCAGCTGGTGTCTTCTCTCGTCGAGTTCGTGGATGGCGGCCAGGATGCCGTCCAGTTCGTCGGCGAACCACAGGGGTTCGTTGCACGGGATGCCGCAGGTTGCGAGCAGGGAACGGAAGGCATGCTCATCCGGGAGTTCAACACCCTCCAGTGAGCCAACTCCATGGGCGATGAAGGCGAGCGGGCGCCGGGCCGCGGCCCGGGAGTCGAGCTGTTTGAGAGTGCCTGCCGTTGCGTTGCGGGGATTGGCGAAGGTGGACAGGCCTTCTTCCTCGCGTTCTTCGTTCAGCCGGGCAAAGGCTTCGCCGGGCATGAAGACTTCGCCTCGCACCTCGAGAAGATCCGGCGCTGACTGGGCGAGGGTGAGCGGCAGAGTCGGGATCGTGCGCAGGTTGGCGGTAATGTCATCTCCGGTCACTCCGTCGCCACGCGTAGCCCCGTAATCAAGAGAGCCATTGCGGTAGACCAGGGAGGCCGCTACCCCGTCGATTTTGGGTTCGATGGTGACCGGGATGCTTGCTGTTCCGAGTTTCTTCTGGAGCCGCTGGTAGAAGTCGGTCACTTCCTGCTCGGAGAAGACGTCATCGATGGAGAGCATGGGCGCGGGGTGCCGGACCTGCTCGAATCCCTCAAGGGGTGTTCCGCCCACCCGGCGGGTGGGCGAGTTGGGGTCGTGGAGTTCCGGGTGCCGGGCTTCCAGGTCCTCCAGTTCGCGGAAAAGTTTGTCATAATCCGCATCGGAGATCTCAGGCTGGGCCTCGACGTAGTAGAGCCGGTTGTGGCGCTCAAGAAGGGAGCGGAGCTTGGTGGTCCGTTGGGCGGGAGACATTGGTCTTGGCGGAAGAGTAGGAAATCATCCACGGGAGGGGGAACTCCAAAGACCACTCAGGACAGGTCTTCCGGAGACGGTCGATCCGGGGCTGGTTGTCCCAAAAGGCGGTGGAAGCATTTGAAGACCAGCGCACCGGTGAGAGCCCCCGCGATATCAGCCAGCCAGTCGCCGAAGTCATTGCCGGAGCGTTCCGGAATCCACGACTGGTGCCATTCATCCAGGGCGCCGACCGTCGCGAGCACGATCACCACTGTGATCACCAGGCGTCGCCAGGAAAGGCCGGGTCGATTAGAGCCGTGCAGGTAAAGGGCGGCGGAAAGCAGTCCTGCTCCGCCAAAAAAGTAGCCAAAGTGCAGGATTTTATCGAAGCCGGGAAAATCTGGTCCGTCACGCATGGGGATCGGTCCGTCGGAAAGCAGCCAGAGAACGATCCCCCAGAGCAGGAATAGGGTGGACCAGAAGGGGCTTCTGGAGCGGCAGGCAGGCAGGCGGGGCCGGGGCATCAGCGCTCGCTATCGCGCTGTTCGTCCTCCAGGCGCTCGGCCAGCCACTGTTTCATCATGGACTGGTAATTGAGGAATCGTTCCCGGGCGATGCGTTTGATGCGGGAAAGCATGCGAGGGTCGAAGCGCAGGGTGATGGTGGTTGACTCACGACTGGCGGGGACGTGCTCGGAGGCCTTCATGAGTGCCGGAGAGAGTTCATGACACATCCAGAATTCGGCCTCCTCGCTCTCAGTCGGGAAGGGGGGGAGCTCGCTCCAGTTGGAAATCGATTTCATGCTCACTTGTATTCGGCGTATTTTCGGTCGTAGTACTTGCGTTCGACTTCGGTGAGGTTGCGGGCCGTCACAACGCGGACATTCTTGCCGTCCGACCAGAAACAGAGGAAGAGGTAGCGATCAACGATCGTTCGACCGAGGGCGTAGTAGCGTGTCTCGCCATCTCCGCGATCCTGGTCGGGCAGGAACCGGACCGCAAAGGGGTCTTCAAGCGCCTCTTCGATCTCGCGAGGTTTGATGTCCTTCAGATCGAAGTGAACGTCCAGCAGGTCAAGTTCCATGAAGGTACGAAATGGTAGGCAAATTGGGTTGATTCCACAATGAAATAAGATGGGAGAGGAGAAGAGCAACCAGGATGCAGTTCCATATGCGTGAATCATGGGGGGATGAAACGCCTCTTCTCAGGAGGCTCATTCACGCGGGAAACATTTCAAAAGTTTCTTCAACTGGCAGGGAGGCGGAAGCGGGTTCCAGGCCAGTCCGACCGCCCAGGCCGATGACGACCAAACACCACGGGCATGGATGAG
>JAAZXD010000521.1 GCA_014240355.1 Roseibacillus sp.
CGCTCTCCCACCCGTCGGAGGCCGGATTGTCGATCTCCGCCCACTCCCGCTCCGGGGCGGATTGGCCAATCTCTCCGAGGGTGGTTTCGCCTCCAGCACCGACCGGAGGAAGGGATTTGGTGCGGCCTTGATTACCGGTTCCAGAGTCCCTGCAGCCCAGGAGGAACAGGGAACTGAGAAGGCAGATCGTGATGGAGAAAGGCCTGAGCAAGGAGGTCTTCAGGTTCATTAACATCAGATGATCTGGGTATATCCGAGGTCAACGGAGATTTTTCGTGTGATGGGACCTGTTTTTCTTGGTGGTCTTACTGTGAGGAGCTTAGGTTTAGCCCGATAGCCCTTTACGTAAACCCATTTTAAGACCCATGACATTTTCACATCGTATCCTGACATACCTGATTTCGGTGGCTCTTGCATCTTCTGCCTACTCTGCTTCGGTGACCCTTCTGGGCGTCGATGGCGGAACCGGAGATGCCTGGCGGACCAGTGATGTGTCCAAGCCCTTTGGGGACCTCGATGGCATTTATGGTACGGATGGCTACCTCATTGCCCAGTATCCCGATGGGAATGCCGCCAATCTCTCCCAGCCCACCTACGCTACAATTGGGCTGATCCAAGGAGGCTACGAGGGTGCGGGAGCGGAGAATCACCAGTCCTCCTTTGACGATGTCCTGGCAGCCGGTCCAGGTCCGGTCGCTGACCTGGTGGCTGGTGACTACTGGGTGAATAACAACACGCACCACTCGGAAAATAATTTCTTCTCCATCACCCTTTCGCAGTCAGGCAGTTTCAACCTTGGCGTCATCGCCGATCAAACCCCGGATAATCCGGCAGGCTTGCTCTGGGAGTCTTCCGACGGAGTCCGAGTGACCGGGCCCGGGGGAATTGATTCCGGGATGGCCGATCTCGTGCCGACGCGGGACGCGGTGCCTGATTATGTCATTTTCCAGATTAGTGGTGACGTCGGAGACGAGTTCACGGTCTGGGGTCGCAATAATGACGGATGGGATGCCAATGCCCTGGGAGGAGTCTTTCTTGACCCCATTCCCGAGCCGACTGCCCCGCTCCTCAGCCTGTTGGGCTGTCTTGGACTCTTCCTGCGCCGTCGTCGCTGAAGTGGTGGATTTTATATCGGCCACCGGAGCGCCGGAGAGTAAGCACGGCGAATATTTTCAATCGTTGACCGGGCTCCGGTAATTGTTGGGGTCCTTTTCTTTTCCCGCTACCTGTCACAGTCTTGTCGCTGGACCTGCCATGAAACGTATTGCCCCCCTTCTCTGGGCCCCATTGCTTCTCGTTACTTCCTCCATGTTCGCCGCCATCGTTACGGAGGTTGGGGTCGACGATACCACCAACGATGCCTGGCGCACCACGGATGTGGTCAAGCCGTTCGGGGATCTCGATGGCATTTACGGAACGGACGGCTATTTCATCGCCCAGTATCCCGATGGTGATGCGACCAATCTCTCCCAGCCCGCCTACGGGACAATTGCACTGATCCAGGGAGGTTACGAGGGTGTGGGAGCGGAACCTCACCAGTCCTCCTTTGACGATGTCCTGGCAACCGGTCCGGGTCCGGTAAGTGATCTGGTGGCTGGTGACTACTGGGTGAATAATACCGTGGATGGCTCGGAGGACGATTTTTTTTCCATCACCCTGACTGAGAATGCGGTCTTCCGGCTCGGTGTAATTGCGGACCAGACCCCGGATAATCCGCCGGGGCTCCTCTATGAATCCTCCTCGGCCGTGCGGGTTACCGGGCCGGGGGGAGTGGATTCCGGCCTCGTGGATATCCTTCAGATGAAGAATGGGGACATCGATTATGTCCTTTTCGATATCACGGGCGAAGCGGGTGATGTCTTCACGGTCTGGGGCCAGAATAACAATGGGTGGGGTGCCAACGCGCTTGGGGGTGTCTTCATCGATCCGATATCGAATCCTGAAGCACCACAAATCCTTGAGTTCGCAGTGGATCCTGCCGGGATCAGCACGCCGGGAACTCCCGTCACGTTCACCTGGGAGGTCGAGGATCCGGTGGACTCGTTGCTGTTGCAACCAGGAGACCTTGATCTGCTGGATCTCAATGAAGGAGTGAGCAGCTTCACGCTCGATCCGGGTCCGGATGAGACGACGGTTTACACGTTGGAGGCCACGCGGGGAGAAGAGACGGGCATCGCCA
>JAAZXD010000522.1 GCA_014240355.1 Roseibacillus sp.
GGAAGGCGATAAGATCACCATCGATGCGGTGGCTAACCAGATCAGCGTGAACCTCAGCGACGGGGAACTGGCGGCCCGCAAGGCAGACTGGACCCAGCCCGAACCGCGCTACCGCCGCGGAGTGCTGGCCAAGTATGCGGCCTCGGTGACCTCCGCCAGCGAAGGGGCGGTCACGGACAAGGATTTGTAGGGCGGCCCCGGTTAGTTTAGCGGGGACAGCTGCATCCCTTACTTCTCGGGAGCCTTCTCGGGGAGAATGGTGACCTGGGCGGCATTCTCCCTGCCGAGGTGCTTTCCGGCGAGGGCGTTGATCTCGGCAAGCTTGATGGAGGCGTAGTCCGCGTCGCGGCCGCGGGCCCAGTCGAGGCGGTAGGGCTCGGACTGGCACTGGGCCATCACGGTGTTGAGCCAGTAGCCGTTGTTGCGGAGGGTTTTTTCCAGGTTGGAAAGGATGGGCTTGAGGGCCCGGTCCAGTTCGTCCTGGGTGACGCCCTTGGCTCCCAGCTCAATGCCCATCTCATGGATCAAGGCGGTCACCTTTTCGACATCCTCCGGGGCTCCGATCGACATGGCCATCAGGTTTCCGTAGTCGAAGACCATGCTTGCGTTGGCGTGTGCCTGCGGACTGTAGGTGGCTCCCAGTTCCTCCCGCAGTTTGGTCCGCAGCCGGTCGTCCAGGATGGCGGCCAGCACATTCAGGCGGCGCAGCTCCCCGATGTCCTCTTTCACCGCCGGGATACGCCAGCCCACCAGGGAAGCGGCCTGGGGGATCTTGGAGGTGTAGGTGAACTTCCTGGTGGCCGGGAGCTGTGGGGTCTTCAACAGGCGTTCCTTGCCGAGGGCCGGCCTCGTGCTTGAGCGGGTGGGCAGGGCGCCCACCGTCCTGAGGATGAAGGGGATGGTCTTTTCGATGTCGAAGTCACCCACGATACTGATTTCGAGGTAGGAGTCATCAAATTCGGGACCAATCCAGGCCTTCACATCATCGGCGGTGTACTTGGCGAGAATCTCGGGATCCGGCTTGGCGAAGCGGCCGTCTCCTCCCCGTGCCCACTCCTGCATCTCGGCCATGGCACCACTGATGGTGAACTTTAACTGGGAGCTGATCATGGGAAGCATCTTGCGGAACTGACGCAGGGCCTCCTCGCGGTAGCCCGGGTCGGTGATGCTGGCACAAAGGAGCTGCAACTGCATTTCCAGATCCTCCTCGGTGGTGCGCCCATCCATCGTGAAGGCATCCTCATCGACACCCAGGCTGCCGCCCACGTTCCGCCCGGCGGTGATACGTTTGAGGTCGTCCGCGCTGTGCTTGCCCAGTCCTCCGGCGTTCAGGAGGATGGAGGAGAACATGTCGAGACTTGGTTTGTCAGTGGGCTGGGTCAGCTTGCCGTTGCCGAAGCGGGCGTGCACGCTGATGGAGTTCTTCTGGAAGTCGGTGCGCTTGAGGTTGATGCGCGTGTTGTTGGCAAGAATCAGCTGGGTGATGCCGAGATCCTTGATTTCCCGCCGCGAGGTCACCGTGCCCGCTTTGCCGAAGTCCGTGTAGGCGAAGGTGACATCGTCCTTCTTCTCGGGGGGATCGACCTTGGCCGCCTGGCTCTTCTTGTAGAGCGCGGTAAGGATCTTGGTCCCATCCTCGGGAGCGGCCTTGGAAGTCAGGGTGATGGTGAGATCCCGGTTCTTCCAGAAGCTCTGCAGGGCCTGGTGGCACTTCTCAAGGGTGAGGGCCTTGAGAGCCATTTTGGTGATGCGAAGGGATTCCCCGGGGTCGGTGAAGACCCGGCCGCTGCTGATGCTGCTCACCAGTCCCATGGCGAGGGAGGCCGACTGGCGGGTGTCGGCGCGCTTCACCGCCTGCTCGGCCCGGTTGAGAATATGGGCCTTCATTTCATCGAGTTCGGACTGGGTGAATCCGTATTCGAGGGCCCGGCGCAGCTCCTGCTCCATCACGGGCACTGCGTCCCGCCATTTTCCTTCCACCGTAGTGACATCGATGGAACCGAATTCTATAGCATTGAACCATTCGAAGCGGCCAGCGCTGCCGGAGGCGATGGGGGAGCCCTCCTTCTTGGCGAGGATGTCAAAACGGCGCCCAATGATCGAGTTGGCCACCCGGAGCGGCATGCGCGTGACCCTGGTGGCGGCCCGGTCCGGGGTGGCCTCGTGCTTCTGTACGAA
>JAAZXD010000523.1 GCA_014240355.1 Roseibacillus sp.
CTCTGTCGTCCCGATTATCAGCTTCGACGACAACCCGGCCGATGCGGCCTCTGGCGTGGCCGCGCACATCGACAATTGGTCCCTCAGTGTTACCGGCGTTCCGGAACCCAGCACCGGCATCCTTGGTGTTCTGAGTGCGGCCCTGTTCCTGTGTCGCCGTTGGCGTTAACATTCCGCCACCCCTCCCGCAGAGCAATCCCCCGGAATCCTTGCAGGATTCACTGGCTACTGGATTCTGGTGAATCACGAGCGACTCCGGACTTAGGACATCTCTACCCGGGGAGTGGGATTCCTTTGACGCGGCTGCCAGTATAATGCACTGACGCGTAGCTCCGGTGCCCTCTCCTTTCCCGGAGAATCATCGTTTCAATCTATCCCAGACATATACACTCCATGAGTAAGATCCTCATCACCATATTGCTGATCGTTTCAGTGGTCGGTCTCCAGGCCGCGACTCTCGTCATCGCCGATGAAAACTTCGACTCGGCACCGGAGAGCGATAATGGGCTCAATGCCGGGAATGCCAACGTCTCGGTGACAACAGCCGCTGGTGACCCAACCGCCTCCGGGCACGGAAACGTCGGCTCAGTCGATATCGAACCAGGGGGTCGTTGGGGTGAAGTGCGCGCCCAGACCCAGAATATCGCAATCCCGGTGCAGTCGGTTCCGGGCCTCGACACCTTCACCGCGACTCTCGACGTCTACATCCCGGACGCAACGACCTTCGCTGCGACCGACCGGGTCGGAATCATCCTCCGGTGGAACGGTTCGAATACGAACAACAACCAGATTTTCCAGGCCTGGGATAGTTTTGCTCCGGACTCATGGGAAACCATCACCCTGACCGGGACCCTGCCCCTCAATGGAGGTGACGGGCAACCGCTGAATTCCGTCGTTCCGATTATCAGCTTCGACGACAACCCGGCCGATGCGGCCCCCGGGATCGCCGCCCATGTCGACAATTTCCAACTGAGCGTCACCTCAGCGGACGATGACCCAAACCTGGGCGCGCCTTCCGGACTCGCTTTTGGCGAACTCATCGAGGATGAGGGACCGTTTGTGCGGATCCTGACGTTGAGCAACACCGGATCCTCCAACCCGCTCACCATCGAGGGGGCAACGCTCGCAGGAGCAAATCCCGGAGCGTTCTCTCTACCCGATGGAGCTTTCCCGTTGCAGATCGTAGCCGGAACGAGCGAAAGCATCGAAGTGACTTTTGCTCCAGGGGGCAACCTTGGACTCTACGAGGCAACGATCGATCTCGCGAGCAACGACCAGAACGATCCCTCCGTCATAGTCCCACTCACCGCCACCCTGATCCCCCCGTTCACCGGGGGAGAGCTGATCATTAACGGCGATTTCGAACTGGGAGGCCTGGCAGCATGGCGGGACGATGCACGGTTCAATCATGTCTCCGATCCGGTCCACGCAGGCACAGGTGCCGCGGAGTTCAATCTCGCAGGGGGAGCCCAGTGGGGGGAAGCGCGACTCAACACCACTTCACCTCCGGCGACCTTCGGTGACTCCCAGGCCCTTGAGATCAGCGAGGACATGATCGGCAAGAAATATCAGTATAGTGCCTGGTACCTTCGACCAACAACGGGAGGAATGGCGGAAGACGACACCGTTCGCACCATCCTGCGCTGGAACAAGAGTAACTCCAACAATCACACCCACGGAACCCTCACGGTGGGACAGATGCCTACCAATACCTGGGTTCAGGTGACAGGATCGGGAGTTGTCCCGGAGCTGGGCGGGGATGGACTGCCCACCACTTCGGTGGTGCCGCTCTGGAGCTTCCAGGACGTCGGTTCCAATGCGGTCGGAGGAGAGATCATGTACATCGACGACGTCAGCTTCAGGATCGAAGAACCTCCTCCCCCACCAAGGATCAGGATCACCGATGTCACCCTCGATGGCGACAATCTCGAGATCAGCTGGGAGAGCGAGGCCGGCACCTCCTACCGGCTTCGCAGTGAGACCGATCTCTCCGCTCCGGATCCTGCCACCTGGCCCGCCTTGGATCCCTTCGAGGACATTCGAGCCACCCCGCCGGTAAACACTGCGTCCATTCCTCTTCCCGCGGACAGCAACCGTTTCTTCGTGGTCGAGGGATATCCCACCCCCCCGGACCGGATCTTTTACGATGACTTCGAAAATGGCCAGGGAGCCTGGAC
>JAAZXD010000524.1 GCA_014240355.1 Roseibacillus sp.
CTGGTCAGACCGGACGGAGTGACCATTGCGGACCAGAGCGACTTCGGCGACCAGTTCGTGGATGTCTCCTACGGGCCCAATCCCAACGCGACTGCGCTCGGGTTCTTCCAGTCGCCCACCCCCGGGGCAGCAAATAGCGAGATTGCTGAGCAGATTCTCAACGAGGTGACCTTCAGTCAGGAGCGCGGATACTACCGCGGTTCCTTTCGGTTGACCCTCACTCCGACCATTCCGGGATCACAGATCCGCTACACCACCAATGGATCAAAGCCGACCGCTTCCAGTGGGAGCATCTACACCAGCCCCCTCACCATTCAGCCGGAGACAGGCAGCAACACACGGGGAACGCGCCGGGTTCGAGCCATTGCGGTGCATGCCAGTGCGGCCCTCATGCCGGTAGCAACTCACACCTATATTTTCATCAATGGGGCGCAGAGACCGCAGACCGACGGCGTGGTGGGACAGAGTCGCTTCCTCTCTTCGATCAAGGATCACCCGGTGTATGGCCCGCTGATGGACGACGGGCTCAATGCCCTGCCTGCCATCTCGATCATCAAGCCGAGCGGGATCGGGGGCTCGGAGGGCGAGACCTCCATCGAATTGATCAGTAACGACGGGAGTGAGCCGGGATTCCAGATCGATTGCGGGATCAAGCTCGTAGGAGGGGCCAGCACCGGATCACCCAAGAACAACTTCCGTTGTTACTTCCGCAGTCAGTATGGGGTCCCCAAGCTGCGCTATCCGCTCTTTGCGAACCATCCCTACACCCAGGGGGCGAGCGAGATCTTCGACGTCCTTCAGCTTCGTAGCGGATCGCATGACAACTTCTTCTGGATGGCGCATCCGAGCAACCCGGGAAACACCTTCCGTGGTGATGCGCAGTACGTCCGCAACCGCTGGGTGAGTGACATGGAGATGGTGATGGGTCATCAGTCGCTGCACGGCCGCTGGGCCCACTGCTATCTCAACGGGGTCTATCACGGAATCTACCACATCCACGAGCGCCCGATGCATCACTACATGGACAAGTATTACGGGGGAGATCCGGAGGATTACCACTACACCAACTCCGCCCGGAACGGGAGCAACCACGGCGGGGGAGATTCCTGGAGCGCGACCTGGTCGAGGGTGAAGAGCGCGGCTTCGGCGGGCGGTCAGCGGTCCAGAGACTGGATCAACTGGGCCCATCTCGCCGACAACCAGCTCCTCTACTACTACTGCGGCAACGACTGGGATTGGACCTCCGCGCACAATTGGATGGCGGCGGGACCGAAGAATCCGGGCGTCGGGGGGTGGCGGTTCTATTCCTGGGATTGTGACGTGATGCTTTACGACGTGAACGAGAATAATCTGGGGCGAAATGCCCCGGACGGAATCTTCAACGCCCTGATGAACCACGACGATTTCCGCGTCTTCTTTCGCGACCGGATTTACAAGCACTGCTTTCACGGGGGTGTCCTGACCCCGAATGGACCCCGTCCCTACCACGATTACCGCATGAACGAGCTCTTTGAAGCGATCATTCCAGAGACCGCGCGCTGGCAGCCGAGTTCGGCCACCCGCCTGCCCTGGGATCGCGACGGAGAGTGGACCACCGAGTGGGACTATATGCGGGATGTCTTCTGGCCGCAGCGCACCGCCGTCCTGCTAGACCAGTTTCGCGCCCGGGGCTGGTATCCGGTGGATGCTCCGGAATTCACTCCTCACGGGGGTTCGGTGAACGTGGGCTTCTCACCCATCATCAATTCGCCGGCGGGAACGATTTATGTCACTGCCGACGGGAGCGATCCGCGTCTCCCCGGGGGAGCGGTGAATCCCGTGGCTCAGGCCTACAACGGATCTTCGACCACCACCACCGCCATCGCCCGCAGCACCGACTGGAAGTATCTCGACGATGGAAGCGACCAGGGAACTGCCTGGCGCATGCCCGCCTTCCGTGACGCGGGCTGGGCGGAGGAGCCTGCCGAACTCGGCTACGGCGACTCCGACGAAGAGACGGTGGTCAGTTTCGGACCGGATTCGGGGGACAAGCACATGACGACCTATTTCCGTCGCAAGTTCACGGTGGCCGACGCCACCGAGGTTTCCGCCATCTTCATGGAATTGAAACGCGACGACGGCGCGGTGGTTTACCTGAACGGAACCGAGGTCTGGCGCTCCAATATGCCG
>JAAZXD010000525.1 GCA_014240355.1 Roseibacillus sp.
ATGATCCCGGGTCGTGCTCTCCATCCTCATCGATATCGCCCTGTGCGATAAACCCGGTAGTTCCCAGAGGGCAGAAGAGGTTGGGACCGACAATAGACTGGGAGGGGTGCCCACATCCCGAGAGGTTCCAGAAGCCATCAACAAAGAACATGTTGGTCTCGCCTCCAAGGTAGAAGATCGTCTCGGGCCCGATCTGCCGCCAAGCCTTCGTGTTCTGGAAGTAGAGCGATTCGGCCGGGGAGAGAGCGGGCGCGAAGAGCAGCGCGGCCGCGAAAAGGGACTTCAGTGTGTTCGTAGGCATGGGAACGGCCTCTTTTTTCGGTGCATATCGTCCCCTCTGCAAGCAGATTTTCGTAAACACTGTAGCCGCAATGTGGTGACAGGGAGCCTCAAACGGGCGACATTCGTCACCCCGGGCCACAAGGGCCTGAAAATTGACTTTAAATCATACCCCGCATGAGGAGTTCCGCGTTGCTCGAATTCTTGGCCAGTTGCCTGAGCAGGGTCTCCAGGGCCTCGCCGATCGGGAGGGTCGTGAGGGCCCGGCGGATCTCGATAACCTTCTCCATCTCGTCCGGGTGGTAAAGCCGGTCATCGTTGCGAGTTCCACTCTGTGGAATATGAATGGCCGGGTAAATGCGGCTCTCGGCAAGTTCGCGATCAAGGAGGATCTCCATGTTGCCGGTTCCCTTGAGCTCCTCGAAGATGATGTCATCCATGCGGCTCTCGGTCTCGACAAGACAGGTTGCCACGATCGTGAGGCTCCCTCCCTCTTCCACGTTCCGGGCTGCCCCGAAAAACTTGCGCGACTTCTGCAGGGCATTGGGACTGAGGCCCCCGGTGCCGACGGGTCCCCCTCCCCGCTGTGAATTGTTGTAACCCCGGGCCAGCCGGGTCAGGCTGTCGAGGAGGATCACCACATCCTGCCCCAGTTCGACCAGCCTCCGGGAGCGTTCGAGGACCAGGTCTGAAACCTGGGCGTGACGCTTGGCAGATTCATCGAAGGTGGAGCTGAAGACTTCGGCATCGACCGCTTCCTCGAAGTCCGTCACTTCCTCGGGACGCTCATCAAGGAGAAGGACGATGAGCTTGGTCTCCGGATGATTGGCTGCGATGGATTTAGCAATCTCCTTCAGGAGGATGGTCTTGCCACCCCGGGGAGGCGCCACAATCAGTCCCCGTTGTCCCTTCCCGATAGGAGCCACAATATCAATGAGCCTTACCGCCATGGCGGAGGGACGCTCCAGCACAAAACGGTCTTCCGGAAAAAGCGAAGTCAGCTGATCAAAGGGCTTGGGGGCACTGAACTCATCCGCCGGCCCTCCCTCCACGGTGAGTACTTCGAGAGCGGAAAGATACTTGTCGCGGTCGCGGGGAGCGCGCAGCTTGACTCTGATGCGCTGGCCGGCCCGCAGTCCGTGTTGCCTGAGGAGATTCCCTCCGATGTAGAAGTCATCGGGTGAGGTCCGGAAGCTGCGCCTCGGATCGCGCAACATGGCATAATTCTCCTTGGCCTGCTCCAGGATTCCTTCCGCTTCAAGAATTGTGCCATGCTTGGCATAGAAAGAGAGCAATTCGAAGATCAGCACGCTCTTCCCGGCCGCGCTGTTAACCTTGATGGGATACTCGGCTGCAGTCTCCAGGAGAGAGGCGAGCGAATGCTCACGAAACTCGTTCACATCGATGCCCTCGGGAACATCGTAGGAAGGTTCCGGCTCAGGTTCCGGAATGGCCTCCTCCCCGGACTTCTTTTCTTCCCGCGGCGGAGAAACACCGGCATCCCCGGATTCCATCCCTCCTGCCACGGCTTCCTCCGCGCTCTCTACCACCACTTCAAGTTCCCTTGCCTGCTGCTCCTCGTCCTCCCCTTCTTCCGCAGAACGGGCACTCTTCTTCGTCACCGTCTTCTTGGCAGACTTGAGAGGAGTGCTTTTCTTCCTGGCACTACCCTTCGTTTTACCGGCAGCCTTCTTGGCAGCGGTC
Source organism: Roseibacillus sp. (assembly GCA_014240355.1). Classification (GTDB taxonomy): domain Bacteria; phylum Verrucomicrobiota; class Verrucomicrobiia; order Verrucomicrobiales; family Akkermansiaceae; genus Roseibacillus_B. Next base: position 1,984 of record JAAZXD010000525.1, read on the forward strand.
TTTTTCCTGGGGCTTTTCTTCTTGGCAGCCATCGAGTCGGGATCGGGATCAAGATCAAGGGTCAAAAGGAAGCGGGAGACCTGGTGACGCAGAACCTCCTCCGGTCCTTCGTTCCAGAAGACCACATCCGCACGCCTCAACTTCTCCATGATGGGGAGTTGGGCGGCTAGAATGGCCTCCGCAAG
>JAAZXD010000526.1 GCA_014240355.1 Roseibacillus sp.
TGCGACCAAAAGATAGACTGTTGGAGGCAAATACCCCTTGAGGCGTGACGCTTTGATTGTTCACAAGACCGGGCCAGAGCGTATGAAATCGGCTGTCACGGGCTCTCCCGGCACTCTGAGGGACGATTCGATTCGGGGGTCCCCCCTTTGCGAGGGCCTCCTTGATTACACTGGTGCTTCCCGACCTGGCCATGCTTCATCCGGCTGACTGACCCAGCCGGATGTGTCCCGGTTTGCGTCAATTGGAGGAGAGAGTGACCGCCGAAGGAGTTCATCTGGTGTCCCTTCGGGAAGTGAGCGGCAATCGTGTCTGTGACATTCCTTACGGTGTCTATGTGCCGCCGGGACGAATCAATGTCACGACGCTGATGCCCGGCTCTCCCGCCGTTACTCATTCAGCAGGCTGCCGCAGGGGGCGCTCATTCCTGACGGAGCAGGAGGTTGGTTCGCGATCAGGAAGCGGACCAATGATAATCTCGTCGGCAAGCTGAAGAATACCACGGAAGGAGGATAGGACCGAGGGCTGTTCACTGGGCATGGGGGGTCGTCCATGACCTGCGTGGAACGAATCCCGCACCGGCACGTGCGGTCTTGAATTCAGCTCCGTGACCTCGACCCGGAATCAGTCGGATAGTTCCCGGTAAGGTACTTGTAAATCTCTTCCATAGCCCTATGTTCCGCCCCGTCCGGCACGTGGGCTGCCGACACCCCAGAGCAAATGCAAATTGGGATTCCGAATGAGATATACGAGGGTGAGTGCCGGGTGGCCACCACTCCGGAAGTGGCTGAACACCTGCAGAAGCTCGGCTTCACAGTGGCGATAGAGAGTGGGGCAGGGGAGGCGGCCAGTTTTCCGGATGCGGTGTATCGTGCCGCTGGAGTGCAGGTGCTGGAGGATGCCGTGGAGTTATGGTCGTCCTCCGATATTATCTTCAAGGTGCGCGCTCCGCAGGGTGGCGAGATCGGATGGCTGAACGAAGGTAAGATTCTGGTGAGCTTCATCTGGCCGGCCCAGAACGAGGAACTGATGAAGGAACTGGCTGCTACCGGCGGAACGGTCATGGCCATGGATAGCGTTCCGCGCATTTCGCGAGCCCAGAAGCTGGATGCCCTCAGTTCCATGGCTAACATCGCCGGATATCGGGCGGTAGTGGAAGCGGCCCAGCATTTCGGACGTTTTTTCACGGGACAGATCACGGCTGCAGGCAAGGTGCCCCCGGCCAAGGTGCTCGTCATCGGGGCGGGAGTGGCCGGCTTGGCCGCCATTGGTGCGGCCCGGAGCATGGGTGCCATCGTGCGTGCCTTCGACACCCGGCCCGAGGTCAAGGAACAGGTTGAGAGCATGGCCGCCGAGTTCCTCATGCTTGAGTTCGAGGACGACGAGGACGGGGCCGGGGAAGGTGGTTATGCCAAGGTGATGAGTGAGGCTTTCATCAAGGCCGAGATGGATCTTTTCCGCGAGCAGGCCCGGGAGGTTGATATCATCATTACCACCGCACTGATTCCCGGCAAGCCGGCCCCCAAGCTGATCCTGGCTGACATGGTGGAACTCATGAAGGAGGGCAGCGTGATCGTGGATCTGGCTACCGAGCAGGGTGGAAACTGTGAGCTCTCGGAGACCGGTAAGGTGGTGGTCAAACATGGGGTGACCCTTGTCGGATACACGGACCTGCCCAGTCGCCTGGCGGCCCAGTCGAGCCAGCTTTATGGCACCAACCTGCGTCACCTTCTCACTGATCTCAGCCCGGAAAAGGACGGCACGGTCGATGTGAACATGGAGGACGAGGTCATCCGGGGCACTACCGTTATCAAGGATGGGGAGATCACCTGGCCACCACCTGCACCCAAGCTCAGCGCTGCACCTGTGCCGAAATCGCAGCCCGAGCAGACGCCGACCGTGTCGCAGGAAACCGCTGAGCCAAAGCGCTCAATCCTGGGATTCCTCGTTCCCCTTCTGCTCGCCGGGGGCGCCCTCGCCGGGGTGGGTTCCTTCGCCCCGTCTTCCTTCATGGAGCACTTCACGGTCTTCGTTCTCGCCTGCTTCGTCGGCTACATGGTGATCTGGAATGTCTCGCCGGCTTTGCATACGCCTTTGATGAGTGTGACCAACGCAATTTCGAGCATCATCATTATTGGCGCGTTGTTACAAATCAG
>JAAZXD010000527.1 GCA_014240355.1 Roseibacillus sp.
TTGCCGGAATCCATTGATGGGGGATCGATGCGACCCGTGCTTCACAATGCCGGGAAGGGTGTGATCCATCGCGCGAGACCCTTCCTGGTTTTTCACCAGGCTGTCGACCGGACGGCCATTTCAGCAATCCGGTTCGGCGACCTCAAGCTGGTCAAGAACTGGGAGAAGGGACGACTCGAACTCTTCGACCTGTCAAAGGACCTGTCGGAATCCCATGATATATCCGGTCGGAATCCCGAGCAGAGGCGGAAGCTTCACGCCATGTTAACCGGTTTTCTTGAAGAGATCGGAGCGGCTACGCAGCAAACCGCCGGAAAGAAGCAGGGGATAAGGTCCAAGCGCAGGTAACCAGATCGAATTCCACGATCATGGTAGTATTCGGAACTGGATTATTCCCGGTTTCCGGGTAGGTTTTGCTGAAATATTTGGGTTATGCGAACTCCTTTGAATCGACGAACCTTCCTGAGGGGAAGTGGTGTGGCCTTGGCCCTGCCCATGCTGGAAGCGATGACTCCAACCGCACGGGCGGCCACCCAGGCCCGCGGGTCTGTGAAGAGGTTCGTCTGCCTCTCGAACAACTATGGGGTCTACCAGAAGGCGTTCTTTCCAGACGAGAAGCAACCCGGTCCCGACTACGAGATGCCCGAGACTCTCAAGGGGCTTGAAAAACACCGCAAGGATTTCACCGTATTCTCAAATCTCGACCACGGTTTCACCGGAGGGCACCAGGGAGTGCCTGTGCTGCTGAGCGGGGTTCGACCCGTTCTCGCGCACAACTATGTCGAAGGCAATATCAGCCTCGACCAGAAACTGGCGGAGCACCATGGCGCCGCGACGCGGTTTCCGTCCATGACCCTGGGGGTACGGGAGCGCAATCTTCTCAGCTTCACCCGGACCGGGGTACAGGTGCCTTCGATTGACATGCGGGCCGCCTATCGTGCCATGTTCTTTGAAGATACCGCCGACAAGAAGGCGGCCGAGGCGGAACGCTATAAGCGACATTCCAGCATTCTGGATGTGGTCGGGGAACAGGCCAAGGCGCTTAACGGCCAACTCGGGAGGCAGGACCAGGAAAAGCTGGAGGAGTACTTCGACTCGGTCAGGACGATGGAGAAAAAGATCGTCCAGCAGGAGCCCTGGCTTCAACGCCCCAAGCCCACGACGGATGTAGAAGAGCCCAATCCCGGGAATGGCACGGAAGCACAGCTCAAGATCATGATCGAAATGATCGCGCTGGCCCTGCAGACTGATTCAACCCGGGCGATCACGATGGTGAGCGGATTCGCCAATGGAGACTTCGGGCTGAATGGGGGCTATCACGGGTTTTCCCATCATGGAGAACGGCCCGAGCCCGTTGCGGCCCTGAAGAAGATCGAGGGTTTCCAGATCTCGATGATGTCCCACCTCATTGATCTGCTCAAGGAGCAGAAGGATCCCATCAACGGGGGGACTCTCCTTGATCATACGGCCATCCTCTACGGATGTGGCATGGCCGCCGGGACACACCAGACCAAGAATCTTCCCCTTGTTCTCGCCGGGGGAGGATTCAAGCACGGGGAGCACAAGGTCTACCCGAAAGAAGATGCCCGCCGGGTGCCGGCAGCCAACCTCCTTCTCTCCATTCTGCAGAACAGCGGGCTGGAGATTGACCGGTTCGGTTCGAGCTCGGGGACGCTGCGCGGATTGGAATGGAAGGCGTGAGCAAGTAGCGGAGCGCCTCCCGCAACACGAAATCTTTCCAATGCTCATCCGGTTCGTCGCGACTGTCCTTTTGCTGGCGGGCCACCTTCCCGGTCTGGCTGCTGACGCCAAGCTTGCCGACATCAAGCCATTCCTGCAAAAATACTGCTTTGATTGTCACGGACCGGAAAAGCAGAAGGGGGACTATCGATTCGACACGCTGAAGGCAGACCTTTCGGATATCGAGACACTGGAGACCTGGCAGAATATTCTTGATCAATTGAATCTCGGGGAAATGCCGCCGAAGAAGGAGTCGCAACCGACAGAGGAGGAGTGGGTGCCGGTGGTTGAGAAGCTCACCGACAGGCTTTCAACGTTCTATGCGAAGCAACGCAGTACCGGGGGGCGCACGGTGATCCGGCGTTTGAATCGGCATGAGTTGCGCAACACTTTTCGTGACCTTCTTTACCTTGA
>JAAZXD010000528.1 GCA_014240355.1 Roseibacillus sp.
TGAGTTCACCCAAATCGCGCTGCCTCTTCGGATCGGGTATCGCACACGGGGAGAATCGATCCCAGCAGGCACTCAAGAACGCGCTGGTCAGTCCGCTTCTTGATCGTGGCAGCCTCCTTCATGATACCGATACGGTTCTTGTCCATGTCTGCGGTGGCGAGGACATGACGCTCTACGAACTGGAGTTGCTCATGCGAGGATTGAGCAAGCACGTGCCCGATACCGCCCAGATCCTCTTTGGAACATCGGTGGATCCGGCCATGGCGGAAGCGTTGAGCGTCACCCTGGTGAGTTCACTGCCGGAAGAACGCCTCCTGGCGGAACTTGGAGCGGAGCACGACGAGGCTCCTTCCGCCCAGGCCGATCCGGAGGAGAACGGAGGTGTTGATCCCCTGGATGAACCGGATGAGGGTGAGGTTGCAAAGGAGTCGTCGTCAGCCTCCGGAGTGGATGCGCAGGCGATTTCGCCCCCCGTTCGAAAGCCTCTGGCTGAACGGGATCCTTTTTCCGAGGCCGATCTCGATGTCCTGCCGGAACGGAGCTCGACGCCGGAGTTTGAAGAAGGGGAGGGCAGCGTCCCCGTCCCGGTGGTCCCGGAGGACGCCGGGAATGAAGAACTGAAACCGTCTGACAAGGGTGACTTGAAAAAGGGGCGCAGTGGCCGCAAGCCCCGTTTGAAGGTAAAAAAGAATAAGTCGCAGGAGGAGGACGAGCCCGTGAAGGTTCTTCCCGTTTCTCCCAATATCGCTTCCAACGTTACCATGCGGGTGAAGCTGCCGACCCGTTCCGACGCGTCCCCGGCTGATGATGTCCCTGACCCTTCGAAGGAGATGAATCCTGCTGCGGATACGGGAGAGACTCGATCGCGACCGATCGCGATCGAAGCCGTGCCCAATCTGAGCGAAACGGGTGAGTCCATTGATCTGGGGGCAGAGGGTGGCGAGATCACGTCCTTTGAGGAGGTGGAGCCAGTGGAGGGGGAGGGGCTCTCTCCCATCGAGCTGGGATCGCTGGAGGAAATCCAGGCCTCGGCTCAGGCCAAGAGGCCGCAGGGAGAACTAGCTCTCGATGGCGGGCCCAAAGGCAAGTTTGACGGGGAGGACCCGAATCTCATCGAAGGCGAGGATCTCGATATTCCGCCTTTCCTACGGAACAAGAAATGAGGCTTTGAAGTCGAGGGTTTCGCGATCCCCGCGCTTGCATTTGGAGAAAAAAACCGGAGTCTCCCGGCTTCGCTCTATCAGGCCGTGATGGATTGTCATGGCAGGCGACTCATTGTCAGTTGACCCATGACCGATCATATCCGGAACATCGCGATCATTGCCCATGTCGATCACGGGAAGACGACTCTGGTGGATGAATTGCTCAAGGCCGGTGGGGCGGTGGAGGCCCACCAGCAACTTGAGGAGCGCGCCATGGACTCGATGGACCTGGAGCGTGAGAAGGGGATCACGATCAAGGCGAAGAACACGGCGGTGAAGTGGAGGGAGAATACCATCAACATCGTCGATACGCCCGGCCATGCCGACTTCGGGGGCGAGGTGGAGCGCGTGATGCGCATGGTGGACGGGGTTCTCCTGGTGGTGGACGCCTTTGAGGGACCCCAGGCCCAGACCCGGTTCGTCCTGCGCAAGGCGCTGGCTGAAGGGCTTCTGCCGATCCTTGTCATCAACAAGATCGACCGGGAGGCGGCCGACCCTCTGGCCGTGCAGGACAGGGTGCTGGAGTTGTTACTGGAACTGGGTGCCACCGAGGAGCAGTTTGAGGCACCCGTGCTCTATGGCAGTGCCAAGGAGGGCTACTTTGTGGCAGACCTTGCCGACCAGAAGCGTGATAGCGTGGAACCGTTGATTGAAGTCATTCTGGAACGCGTTCCTCCTCCGCAGGTTGACGCTGGGGCCCCCTTTCGCATGCTGGTGAGCAATATCGACTGGGACGATTACGTGGGACGGGTCGCTCTGGGCCGGGTGGAATCAGGGGAGATCAGGAAAGGGGACGCGCTCTGGTTGTTGCGTCTGGACGGCAGCAGGGTGCAGAGCACCATCACCAAGGTGTTTGAGTATGCCAAGCTGGGCACCCAGGACGCGGCGGTGGGTGAAGCAGGCAACATCGTGGGGTTGGCGGGCTTTGAAGATGTAGACATAGGTGAAA
>JAAZXD010000529.1:0-269 GCA_014240355.1 Roseibacillus sp.
CCAACCATCGCGGCTCACTCCTTGGCATGGTTGGGCCTCAGCCGGGTCAACGCCGCTTCGAGAACCGCCTGCACGCAGCCTTGAGTCAATTCGACCCGGACCGCCCCATTTTTGCAGAGGCTGAATCCAGTCGTATTGGAAGCGTCTACCTTCCGCCCGCTCTCTGGAAGCAATTCGCCGCTTCACGCGTGATCGAACTCACCCTGCCTGTCCCGGAGCGAGTAAAACTGCTTCTGGAAGACTACCGGCACTTCCTCCAGGAACCGGAA
>JAAZXD010000529.1:279-2146 GCA_014240355.1 Roseibacillus sp.
GCCCTCTCCAGCCTCCTCGAACTGCTGGGTAAGCTGCGCGGACATGCGCAGGTCTCGGACTGGCAGGACCAGATCGCACAGGGTACCTGGCCTGAATTTGTCACCTCCCTGCTGGAGAACCACTATGACCTCTGCTACCGCCGACCGGGTTCGCCGGCCTCCAACTACCAGGCGCCGGCAGAACAGTACGCCCTGCCGGACTGCTCCATGGAAAGCTACCACCGGGCCGCCCTCCAGCTAAGGGAATCCGAAGCTGCCTTCTCTTCATGACGCCGCTCTTCGACGCGCACAATCACCTCCACGACGAACGACTTCTGCATCGCCTGCCCGAGCTCCTGCCGGCCATGCGGGAGGCCCGGATCGGGCATTGCATCGTCAACGGCACCTGTCAGGACGACTGGCCCCGGGTAATCTCACTGGCCCGACGGTATCCCGATCTGGTGCAGCCCTCCCTGGGCCTTCACCCCTGGAAGATCGAAGGCCGCAGTCCTGACTGGCTGGAAAAACTGAAGTGCACCCTCGCCCAGCACTCCGGAACAATCTTCCTCGGTGAATGCGGCCTTGACCGATGGATGAAAGAACCTCATTTCGAGGAACAAAGGGAGATATTCACGCTCCAGCTCAATCTCGCGGCGGAACACAACCTGCCACTCTCAATCCACTGTCTCCAGGCCTGGGGCCCTCTCATGGAGATCCTCCGCACCAGCAAATGCCCCGCCCGTGGCTTTCTTCTGCATTCCTACGGCGGCTCGGGCGAGCTCGTCCCCGCCCTCGCCTCGCTTGGCGCCCGATTCTCCTTTTCGGGCTATTTTCTCCAGGAGCACAAGGAAAAGGTTCGCGCCGCCTTCCGGAAGGTTCCGCCCGATCGTCTCCTCGTTGAAACCGATGCTCCAGACATGCTCCCCCCGGACCGGCACCAGGAGCACCTCCTCCGCGACCACGAAGGCCAACCCCTCAATCATCCGGCCAACCTGCCCCAGATCGTCAGTGGTCTGGCACACGTGCTGGGGCAGGCTGAATCCGACCTCCGAGTTCTCCTTGCCGACAATTTTCGCCGGTTTTTCGGCCTGGAAACCCTCTGAGTGAAACCCTGGCAGATTGGAGGGACCCCGGGGATTTCGATAGAATTGCCTCTCAGACTTTGTAAGGTCCATCATGTCCTTGCTCCGACGGTTTTCGTTTCTCGTCCTCCCAATCACCCTCATCTCCCCCCTCGCCGGCCAGCAGGGCGACCGGCAGGGTCACAACATGACCAGCTTTGTCCCTGAAGATGTGATTCCGCCAGCGCCCTTCCTCAAGGTTGAGGATGCCCTCAAGTCCTTCCAACTCGCTCCCGGCTTCATCATCGAGGAGGTCGCTTCCGAACCCCTGGTCGACATGCCATGCATGCTCAAATTCGACGGCGACGGGCAGATGTGGATCTGCGAACTGGTCGGATACATGCCCGATGTGGATGGCAAAGGTGAGAGCATTGCCCAGGGGCGCATCGTCATCCTGGCGGACAGTGACAATGATGGCAGGGTGGACAAGCGCTCGATTTTCCTCGAGAAACTTCTTCTCCCCCGCAGCCTCTACCTTCTCGATGACGGCATCCTGTGGGCCAACCAGGAGAGCCTGTTCTTCCAAGGCCGTAACGGCAACAAACCGGTTGGCAAACGGGTATTGGTGGATAAGGACTACGCACGGGGAGGCAACGTGGAGCACAAAGCCAACAGTCTCGTCCTCGGACTCGACAACTGGATCTACAACGCCAAGTCGGACCGCCGCTATAAAAGAACCAAGGACGGATGGGTCATGGAAAAAACCCATTTCCGCGGGCAATGGGGCATCGACCGTGATGACTATGGACGCCTCTTTCACAACAGCA
>JAAZXD010000052.1 GCA_014240355.1 Roseibacillus sp.
AGAGGGCGAGTTCCTTGCGCACATCCGGGTGGTCGAAGAGGAACCCGGGGGGAGGAGGGCGCGACTCCCGTTGGTTCGCCAGCACCGACTCGAACTGCCGGGACCAGTTCCCGGCGCACCCGAGGGCGACCGCATAGGGAAGAAGCTGGTCGTGATGCTCCGCGCTCATCTCCGGGGCGTAGACTTGAAACTTAGAATCCGACTTCCGTTCCCCACCCGTATACATCTGGAGACCTTCGATGTAGTCCTGCACCATGCGTCCCTTCCGCGAGTAGCGCTTCAGGAGGTTTGCCCCACGAGCATTCAGCACGTAGCCGAACAGCATCCACCCGGCGACCCGCAAGAACCCCGCGCCGGTATACAGCTCGAGCATCAGTTTCACGAGCATGAACCCGAAGGCCACCCCGAGAAAACCAAGGCCAAGACCGGGCTCCATGTCCCGTCGTCGCAGCATGATGACACTCCCGTGGAGAAAGAAGATGACCAGGGCCCAGAAGAGAGCAAGCCCCGCCCCAAACGCTCCCCTTACCAGTAACTCAACATTCAACCCGGATGAAATCTCCGCCGCGCTCTCCGCCACGTTGGTGGCGATTCCACTTTCAAGAAACGTGGGCTCCATGTTGACAAGCCCCGCTCCGAGGAGGGACATCAACACCCCGATCCGGACCCACCACCGATTGTTCGTCCGGTAGCCCTCGCCTCGTTTCAGCTGCTCGTCCAGCTGCGTCTGCAAGCCAGCAAAGGCCGCCCTGAAAACTTGCCCGTAGAGCCTCCGCCCACTTTGCCCCAGGGTGAGACTCCCACGCGGCGCATCGGACCCCGGACTCGCATCGTGAAACAGGGCGTTGTAGACGATCTCTTCATCCGGCAGGAGCTCTACGGTTCCCACTCCCCGGTCGTGAAGCAGAAAGGTGCTTCCATTCTGCTCGATGGTCACGACCCCCTTTCCCGCCAACCCCACCACCACCGTGGTAAAACACCCATCGTCATACCCGATCGGGCAATCCTCGATACTCCAGAGATAGCGCAGGGCGGCGGGGGAATATCCCGCCGGGGGTTCATGTTTCGGCCCCCCGGCCGCCTTGTGGCGATCCCAGCCCACCAGCAGCCAGGCCACAAGGTAGAACCCCATCGCGCCGAGGAGGATGACCTCGCCCATGACGAAGGGAGAGTGTTCTCCCCAGAGGGACTCGAGTCCCCCGAGAAGAGCAGAAGCAGTTGTCCCCATGAGGCTCTCCGCCGGGTGAGCGGACGAAGCGGAAAGAACAGGGACAAACGGTAAACAGGACATCGCTTCTCACTAATACGGTATCATCCACCCTTCAGGGCCGTGGCAAGATCGGGGGGCAGGCGCTCACTGGCGGTTTCCACCTCGAAAAAATCCCCGACCTCAAAGCCAAACCGGCCTGCCACCAGGTTGGAGGGAAAGGACTCGATCGCGTTATTGAGATCGCGCACCGAGCCGTTGTAGTAGCGCCGGGCATACTGGATCTGATCCTCGATTTCGACCAGGTCCCCCATCAATCCGCGAAACGACTTGTCAGCCTTCAAGTCCGGATACGCCTCCGCCAGCGCCACGATTTTGCCCAGGTCCCGGCCCAGGACCTTCTCCGCTCCCCCCACTTCGCCTGCTCCCCTCGCAGCCTGGGCCTCCGTTCTCTCCCGCACCACCGCCTCCAGGAGCCCCCCCTCGTGACTCTGGTAGCCCTTGACGCATTCCACCAGGGCGGGGACGAGCTCGTGCCTCCGCTTGAGCTGCACCTCGATTCCGCTCCAGCCTTCCCGCATCTGGTTCCGGGCCTTCACCAGCTTGTTGTAAATCAGGATGACGGCGGCCACGAAGATGACCACCGCCATGCCGAGGGAGATTAGAACGGTTTCCATCCAAGCAGGAGGCCCAGTCTGCACCGCAACTTTGGCATTTCGAAATGCCAAAATAGGATTTAAACCTAGTCGTGGTCTATTTCCGCCTTCTCGGCCGACTCGCCCTGAGGTTCTTCCTCTACCTCGGCGAGCTGGCTGGCCTTATCGGGCAGGTCTGCGAATCGCTCCTGCGCGGTCGGAAGCGGTGGCGCCAGTTCTTTGAACAGATCGTGGAGATCGGTTACCGGTCCCAGATCGTGGTGGTCATCACCGGCGGGTTCACCGGCGCGGTCCTGGCCGTGCAGGCTCTTTTCCAGTTCGCCCTGGTCGACATGGAAACGATGGGGGGAGTGATCGTCAGCGTCGGGATGATGCGGGAGCTGGGACCAACCATCACGGGACTGATGCTGGCCGGCCGGGTGGGTTCCTCCATGGCGGCTGAGATCGGCACCATGAAAGTGACCGAGCAGATCGACTCCCTCCGCTCCATGGGCGTGCATCCCATCGACTACCTCGTCACCCCCCGCCTGCTTGCCATGTCTGTCTCCATCCCGCTCCTGATCGCCCAGTCGATCGCCTTCGGGATCATCGCCTCCTACATGGTCGGAGTCCACCTCTTCAAGGTCCCGGGATCCTACTGGAACTTCAACGTGGAACGCTTCACCGACGGGACCGACATCGCCATCGCCATGATAAAGGGCCTCGTCTTCGGCCTGCTCATCGTGATCATCTCCTGCCACCAGGGGTTGCGAGCCCGAAACGGGGCGGTGGGAGTGGGCCGGGGCACCACTGACGCGATGGTCTTCTCCTCGCTCGCCATCCTGATCTTTAACCTGTTGCTCACCATGCTCATGCAGCTCATCTTCCCGGTCGGCATGACCATGACCTAGAATTTCCCCGGGAACTGCTCCGGAAACGGGAAATCCGGCCCGGTCCGCCGAATGGGGCGATCGGAATAATGGGCCGGATCCAAGCCGTGTTTTGACAGGTTCTCCCTGCCGGGATACCTTATTCCACGAGATGAAGAGTGCTTCCAGAATTGCCGCCGTGGCCCTCACCGCGAGCATGGCCGTCCTCCAGCTTTCCTGCGGCGATGCCAGTAGCGACGGCAAGGAGGAGGGCTCAACCAAGGAGAACCCTGCCCCCAAGGTCGAGAAGAAGGCCCCCGCCCAACCCCCCAAGCTCGGGAGCAAGTCCGAAGAAGAGAGGACGAAGATCCTCACCCCCGCAGAGGAGGCCGCGCCACCCGGGGACCTGGAAAGCCATGTCGTCGGTTACTGGGCTCCCGATGCCGAGGCCATAATGAAGGAAATGGAGGAGAAGTTTAAGGATTCCCCCGATGAACTGGCTGCCTCCAAGGCCATGAAGGCGCCCATGATTAACGCATTGGCGTTCGAGATTCCTGAGAAGGGAACGATGGTCATGCACATGATGGGGGATTCCCGGAGCATGTCCTACACCGTCAAAACCGTCGATGAGGCAACGAAGACGCTCACCGTGGAAATCACCGGCCCCGATGGGGAAACCGAATCGGGGTCTATCATCATCGGGGAAGACAAGCTCAGGCTCTCGAGTGGGGATGAGGAGGAGGATGGTCTCTCCCTGGTTCGCATCGACGAGGTAGCCTTCAAGAAGCGTCAGGTGGTCCTGCCCAACATCCTCGACCTGCCCGAGGGGCCCGTCAAAAAACCAGCCACCGAAAAACCAGCCACCCCCAAACCCCCCAAGCTCGTGAGCAAGTCCGAAGAAGAATGGAAGAAGATCCTCACCCCCGAACAATTCGCAATCCTGCGCAAGCACGGAACCGAGCGCCCCTGGGGCAGGGCCTACGATGAGTTCAAGAAGCAGGGCGAGGGCGCTTATCACTGTGCCGGGTGCAATGCGGAACTCTTCTCCTCCAAGGAGAAATTCGACGCCCGCTGCGGGTGGCCCTCCTTCTTCGACACTTCCAAGCACGAGAACATCAAGACCGTGCGTGACGCCTCCTTCGGAACCGTCCGGGTGGAGGTGAGATGCAATGTCTGCGATGGGCACCTCGGACACATTTTCACCGGAGAGGGCTACGACACGCCCACCGACCAGCGCTACTGCATCAACGGCAAGGTGCTGAAGTTCGTCCCCAAGGCTGCGGCCGGGAACGGTGCTTCCAAGGGGAAGGACAAGTAACCGTTTCCGGTCAACGGCATGAGACCCGTGATGTGGAGAGTTCCCCTGCTGCTGTTCCTTGCTCTGACGACGCTGGCCTGTTCAGACCAGGCTGACGAGCGCATCCTGTCCTGGCACAGCAAGATCGTGGTGGAGAAGAGCGGGGACCTGGTGGTGACCGAGACCATCACGGTCCGGGCCGAGGGGAACCGGATCAAGCGGGGGATTTTCCGTGACATCCCGCGCCTGCGAGAGGGTCGGAAAGAAAAGAATCCCTTTGAAGTGCTCTCCGTTAAGCGGGACGGAAAGAAGGAGAACTACCGGACGGAGAAAATCGGGCAAGGCGGAATCCGCATCCGCATCGGACACCCTCGGGTGTTCCTCGACCCCGGGTCCTACACCTACGAGATCACCTATCGGACCGGGCGGCAGCTCTACTTTGAGGAGAAGCGGGATGCCCTCTACTGGAACGTCAATGGCACGGAGTGGGGATTTCCAACCGACAAGGTGAGCGCCACGGTGGTGTTGCCGGAGGGCATCAAGGGGACCAAGGTCTGGGGCTATACCGGGACGCGCGGCGCACAGGGTGAGGACTACAGGACCGAGGTGACGGAGACCGGGGCCACCATCGCAGCCACCCGTCCGTTCCGGGCCAGGGAGAACCTGACGGTAATGCTGGAGTGGCCCCCGGGACTGTTAGACGCCGCTGCCTACGAGAACCAGACGGGTCAGCGGGCCAAGGACGACCCCCCCTCCAAGGGACAGAAGGAGTAGTCTTGGGGCCCATCGGTGAGCTTGCTTGACGAGGCCATGGCCGCGCTACGGTTCCGCCCGGATACCGGTGAGCCTTGAGCGCAGGAGGACCATTGCGGACGCAGGCCCACCAATCCTACCCCAAAGTGACTACCCCGGCCCGGGTAACACGACCGCGGTCATCCCGGAAGCCCCTTGATTCCGTGTCTTTGAGAGCCGGCCTCCCCCCCACAGGGAAGGGAAGAATGCTTGCGAATCCGCTCTTCAGAAACAAAATCTAGGCCTCTCAGTTCCCGCCTTCCACCCTGAACGGCCCTACCACACGGGAGCATCACTCCGCTGCTCCTCTGAATGTCGGCTCCCTCCTGGAGGAAGGCCTGCCGCCTGTCATGATCAGAAGTCTCGCTACTGCCCTCTTTCTGGGCCTCGCCCATCTGGGTGCGACCCCGGTGATCAGTGAGATCATGTTCCATCCTCCTCACGTTGACGGAGGGGAGGACCCACGCGACGAATGGATCGAGCTCCACAATCCGGGGTTCGGGACCATCAGCCTGGCAGGCTGGTCATTGGAGGGAGCCTCCTTCACCTTCCCCGAGGTCAGCATCCCTGGCCAAGGCCACCTCGTGGTGGCGGCCGATGAGGCCGTCTTCCGCGCCCGCTATCCCGAGGTCACAAATGTGACCGGCGGCTGGCAGGAAGGGCTCTCCAATCGCCGTGAGACCATCCGGCTGCTCGACCACACCGGCAAAGAAATTGATCGCGTCACCTACGCCAATGATGGCGACTGGGCCCTGCGCCGACCCGGCCTTGATGACCAGGGACACACCGGGTGGATCTGGGCCAATCCAGCCGACGGCGGCGGCAGGACACTCGAGTTGAGGAATCAGCATTCCCGCAATGACCTCGCCCAGAACTGGGCCCACAGCATCACCGAGGGAGGCACCCCCGGGGCCCCGAACTCGGTCCGGGAGGTCAATATCGCGCCCTTCATTGAGGGCGTCTCCCATCACCCGGCCGTTCCCACCCCACGGGACCTCGTCCTGATCCGGGCCCGCCTGAGTGATGATCTCTCCTCTGTGGTCCATGGGGTGGTCTACCACCGGGTCTCGGCCCGACCCTCCGGCCCTTTCGCCATTACCCCCATGCGGGATGACGGACTGGGCGGGGACGAGGTCGCACAGGACAACATTCACACCGCCGTCCTTCCGGCCCGGCCTGAGGGCACGGTGGTGGAGTTTTGCGTGGAGGCGTCCGATCGCACCCAGACCCGGACCTGGCCCGGCCCAACCTCGCCCACGGGAGCACAGGAAGCCAACCTCCTCTATCAGGTCGACAGCGAACGCCCGGCCGACCGGACTCCCTTCTACCGCCTCATCCTGACCGCCGGGGAGCTCGATGAGTTCCTCAACATTTCCTTTGCCTCGGAAGAACGGGACACCAACGCCCGCTTCAATGCCACCTTCATCGCCGGCCTGGATGGCGAACTCCAGATCTACTACCGATGCGGCATGGGGCTGCGGGGATCGGGCACGCGCTCCCGTTATCCCCGCAACCTGAAGATCGAGCTGCCTTCCAACCACTCGTGGCAGGGACTCGATGCGCTGAACCTGAACACCCAGTTCTCCTATAACCAGCTCCTGGGTAGCCTCTTCTACCGCGCCGCGGGTCTTCCCGCCTACGAATCGAAAGCCGTGGCCGTCCGCCTCAACGGGGTCAATCACGCCGCCCCCGAAAATGCGACCATTGCCCAGCCCTTCAACCACCACTTCGGGATGTATGTTCAGAACGAGCCCGTCAACAACCACTACATCCGGCAGCACTATCCCCTGGAAACAGGAGGCAACCTCTATCGCATGACGGGGACCGGGACAGGCTGGGACTACTTCCCCGGCAGTAACAACCTGGGAGCGGATTACCACGGCAGCGGCTGGGACAAGGAAAACAACCACTCGATCAACGACTGGTCGGACCTTCATCACTTCATCGGGGTGATGTCCACCGCCTCCGGCCCGGACTATCTCAAACAGGTCGAGAGGGTCATGGACCTGGAGTCCTGGCTGCGCAACCTGGCCGTCAGCACCATTCTGACCAATTCCGAGAACAGCATCTTCACCGGCCGCAACGATGATTACGCCCTTTACTGTAGCCACAACGGACGCTTCAAGCTCATCCCGCACGATCTCGACACCATTCTGGGCACAGGCGACATGACCCCGATCGGAATCGACAACCTGCCACATACTATTCTCGACTTCGTGGAACGGGGGGAAGGCTTCACCCAACTCAAACAACTCTTTCGCAAGCCCAGGGTCCTGCAGCGCTACTACCAGATTCTCTCCGAGCTTCTTCACGGCCCCTTCGAAGCGACCCGTGCCAACCGCCTCATCGACGACGCCCTCACCTGGACCCCGGAGAGCACCGCCGAAGCCGCCAAGGAGTTCCTGGCCGCCCGTCGAGCCAACATCCTGAGTTTGATCGAGCGTCCCCTTGAGGCCATCCCCAGCCTGGACGGTCCTGCTGACCTCCCCACATCCCTCGACGGCAGGGCAAGGCTCTCCGGCACCTTCAACACCACCCGGGCCACTGCGGTTTTTCTTAATGGGGAAGCAGTCCCCATCGACCATGCCGCCGGAACCTGGTCCCACATGGTCAACACCCTCAATCCAGGAATCAATCGTCTCATCATGGAAGAGCGTGATACCAGACAGAACGTGGTGGCGCGTTCCCATCTCGACATCTTTCATGCCGGCAACCCCGGGACCGTCATGCGGGGAGCTCTCACTGCTGATACCACCCTCGACGCTGCAGGGGGGCCGTGGATCATCACTGCCTCTCTCAATGTTCTTCCGGATGTCACCCTCACCATCGAACCAGGCGCCTCCCTGTTCTTCAGGCCCACGGCGGGAATCACGGTCCAGCCGGGCGGCACCCTGCGATGCGAGGGAGCCCCCTATCAGCGCATTCGCCTCAGCCACTATCCCGGTTCCTCCGACATCTGGCAGGGAGTGAGCATCGTGGCTCCCTCGGGGCAGGAATCCCCTAGCGAAAACGTGATCTCCTATACCGACATGGAATACGGAGACGCCCAGGGCGAGGCCATCGAGTTGCGCCGCTCCCAGCTTCTCCTCGATCATGTGACCTGGAAGCACAGCAGTGACACCGTGCTTGAGGTCTACAGCCCTCAACTCGAGGTCCGTGACTGCACCTTTCCACCCGTCCCCACCTCAAAGGCCCTCCAGGGATCCACTCTGCGCGGAAATGATTATCTTATCCTGCGCCGCAATCTCTTCTCCCCGTCCCCGGCCTACAATGACATCATCCTTTTTTCGGGAGCCCACCGGCCCGGACCGATCCTCGCCGCCTATGACAACGTCTTCCCCGGTGCTACCGACGAGTGTTTCGATCTCAACAATTGTGATGCCCATCTGGAGGGGAATATTTTCATGCACGTGCACCTCTTCCAGCCGCGCAACAGCACTTCCAATGCGATTGCTATCAACAACGAATCCAACGTCACGGTGGTTCGAAATATGTTTTACGATGTCGACCACGCCGTCCTGGCCAAGAACGGCGCGGAGTGCACCTTCGAGAACAACACGGTGGCAGAGGCCACCATCGCCGCAATCAATCTCAATGAGCCGCTGCGCCCGGACACCCTTCCAGGGAAGGGCATCGCGATGGACTCGAATCTCTTCCTGGACTGCACCAGGATCTTTGCCCATCCCGACTCGGTTGAAATCTCCGGGCATCGCAATATTATCCCGGCTGCACATCACGCAATCGGTGACGGGAATCTCGATCTCGACCCCTTTCTCACCAATCTCGCGGCGGGCCCCTGGCCCCCGAGCAGCTGGGAGCTCCTGCCGGGCTCTCCTGCCCAGGGATCGGGACAGAACGGCCTCGATCGCGGGGCCCTGGTTCCCCGGGGAGCTTCCATCTCCGGTCTGCCCGTGCCCGTCACCCGGCTCGACCACGCCACCCTGAGCGTGGACGGCCCCGGGGTGACCGACTACCGCTTCCGCCTGGTGACCAACGGTCTTCCCGGAGACTGGAGCGGGGATCTCCCCCTGGACGCGCAAATTCAACTCGTCGCCCTTCAACCGGCGACCTACCACATCGAGCTCCTGGCCCGTGACTCCGCCGGAAGCTGGCAAAGCGGGAGTGAATCCACTTCTTCCCGCCAGTGGCGGGTCGATCCAGGTTTCCGCTCCCGGGGAGAACTGGTCCTCAACGAAGTGGAGGCGCACCCCAGTCCAGAGGTCGACCGCGTGGAACTCCACAACCCCGGGGCACAGGCCATGCTGCTTGACGGCTGGTTCCTTACCGACACCCCGAGCAAACCACAGAAAGTAGCGCTGACCGGCAGCCTCGCCCCCGGGGCCTACCTCTCCCTGGCCGACAACGAGGTCCCCGGTCTCAGCCCCTCCGGGGAAGAGGTTCTTCTCTACCACGGCAACACTCTGGTGGATTCCATCCGCTGGGGCCGACAGATTGCCGGCCACTCTATCGGACGCCATGGCCCTTCGGGCCAGTGGAAGCTCTGCCTTCCTACTCCGGGAGGTCCCAATCAGGCCGTTGGACTTGCCCCGCCGCACCAAATGAAGATCAACGAGTGGCTCTCCGACTCCGAACTGCACTATCTGGGAGAATTCATCGAGCTCTTCAATCCGGGGGATTCCCCTGCAAACGTGGGAGGGCTCTGGCTGTCCAACAGCCTGGACCACCCCGGAAGGCATCAGATTCCCGACCACTCCTACATTCCGGCCCACGGGTTCCTCGTCTTCCACTCCACCGCAAGCGACAGGCCCGCAGCCGACGAATTTCCCTTTAATCTCGACGACTTCCGCCAGTGGCTGGTTCTCACCGCCGACAACGGAGCCACCATCGACCAGATCCGCATCACTTCCCAGCACCCCGATGCAGTGGAAGGGCGCAATCCCGACGGATCTCCCAACGTGGAAACCTTGCCCCTCGGAACACCCGGACGCTCCAACAACCGGGCCCCCCGTATTCACGCGATTTCCACTCTGCTCCCCTTTGAGCACCCGGACTGGCGCTTTCTCGACAATGCCGACCCGGTCAGCGACTGGAAGGCCTTCAACTTCGATGACGGCAGCTGGAAAACGGGACCCGCCCCCCTCGGCCGGGAGACCACCGCCCTGATCATTCCCCTGGCCTCTCACAGCGAGAGCATTCCGCCCTTCAACTACCGCCGGGGCAGGAAAAATTACTACTTCCGCAAGACCTTCGAGTTCAGCGGGGATCCCTCGCAAACCTCCCTCTCCCTCGCAACTTACATCGACGATGGAGCGATCTTCTACCTGAATGGACACGAGCTCTTCCGGCATAACGTCCCCGACGGAATCCTTGATGAAACCACCTGGGCTGAAGAGGTCATCACCAACGCCTCTCTCGAGGGTCCCTTCCCCGTGTCCAGTGAGCACCTCGTAAATGGCACCAACATTCTTGCCGCCGTCACCTATCAGGGCAGCCTCACCAGCTCGGATATCGTCTTTGATTGTGAACTCGCCGCCTCCGAATCACTTGTCTCCCCGCCAAATCCCACCGAAGTCGCCCTTCGGGTCCTGCTCGATCACCTCCGCATCACCGAAATCATGTACAACCCTCCCGACGGGAATGCCGGTGAGTATGTGGAGATCTACAACACGAGCCACGATCTCACGCTCGACCTAACGGGAGTGCGCTTCACGGAAGGCATCGAATTCACCTTCCCGTCACTTACCCTCGAACCTCAGGCGCACATTGTAGTAGTTGCAGACCGGCAGTTCTTCGAACTGATCCACGGGCAGGGCATCAACATTGCAGGCACATTCGAAGACGGTAAATTTCACAACGACGGCGAAAGTGTGGCCCTCACTCTGCCGGCACCGTTCGACGTTCACATCCAGAAGTTCACCTACGACCACGCCTGGCACCCCAACACCGACTCCACCGGCTACTCCCTTGAGCTCCGGGACACCGAGCGGGAACTCGACACCTGGAACGAGAGGTCCGCCTGGGCCCCCTCCTTCGCCCTTCACGGTTCTCCCGGATTCCCCAACGGTGCTTCCTCCTATCATAGCTGGGCCACTACCCTGGGGGTAGGTCCGGGGGATGAAGACGGCGATCTTTTGAGCAATCTCTTTGAATACGCCTTCGGCTTCGACCCCCTTGAGTGGCAATCCGTTCCCATCCTCTTCGAGCAGTTTATTCACCCGCTGGAGGGCTCCTCCACCATCTTCCATATCCCCGCGGTTGCACCGGAGGATATCATCTTTCACATCCAGTCCTCGCTGGACCTGCAAACCTGGACCACCCAGGCCACCCGCACCGCCAACGGCTCCTGGAAGGGCCCGGGCGAAGTTGAGGCGGTGCACGCCGAGGAAGGCCTCGGCATCGTGCGGATTCGTCTCCCCGCCGCCCCTGCCCTCTTTACCCGCATGCAGGTGGAAGTCACTGAGACCGCCCAACCCTGACCGCTGCCCCCAGGGGCGCGTCGTTCCGGGTGCCGTTCTTCAGGCCAACCCTCCCGATTCGTTTTCCCCTCCCGGGATGCCGGAGGGGCCGTATCCCCGTGCGGAACCGGAGCGAGGTGCGTCCCCCCAAGGGCCTTCCGTCAGACACCTTAATGAATCTCGTCCTCGCATGGCGCCGCTTTGCCAGTCATTCTCCCGTCCTCCGGCGACCACCGCCAATATCCGCCATGAAAAAAACTGTCTTGCCTGCTCTCGCCCTCTCCCTCGCGCTCCTGGCCTGCTCCAATACCGCACAGGCCGCCGACGACCGTCCCAATATCATTCTGATCATGTCCGATGACATGGGCTTCTCGGATATCGGTTGTTACGGCGGGGAAATCAATACCCCCACCCTCGATCACCTGGCAGCCAACGGCGTCCGCTTCACCCAATTCTACAATACCGCCCGCTGCTGCCCGACCCGTGCCACCCTCCTCACCGGACTCTACGCCCACCAGGCGGGAGTCGGGCACATGATGGGCAACTACGGCATTCCCCAATACCAGGGTGAGCTCAACCGCAACTGCCTCACCATCGCGGAAGTCCTCAAGCCCGCCGGCTACCGCACCTACATGTCCGGCAAGTGGCACGTCACCCCCTACAAGGCCGGGGAAGTCGCCAACCCCAACACCTCCAACTGGCCGCTCCAGCGGGGTTTCGACCACTTTTACGGAACCATTCACGGAGCGGGATCCTTTTTTGATCCCAACTCCCTGACCCGCGACAACCGCTATATTACGCCGGCCAATGATCCCGACTACCAGCCCGACACCTTCTACTACACAGATGCCATCTCCGACAATGCGGTGCGCTACATCGAGGACCACAAGCGGGAAGCGGACGGGCAACCCTTTTTCATGTATGTTTCCTACACCGCGGCCCACTGGCCCATGCACGCTCTTCCCGGCGACATCGCCAAGTATGAGGGCAAGTACGATGGAGGCTACACGCCCACCCGGAAGGCGAGGGTCGCCAAGCTCAAGGCCCTCGGCCTCCTCCCCGACCACTGGGATGTCGTACCCCAGATTGGCAACTGGGAATCCGTCAAGCTGAAGGAATGGGAGTCGGCCTGCATGGAGGTCTACGCCGCCATGGTCGACAACATGGACCAGGGAATCGGTCGCATCGTCGAGGCTCTGGAGGGGGCCGGGCAACTCGACAACACCCTCCTCCTCTTTTTCCAGGACAACGGCGGCTGTGCAGAGGGCTTCGGCCGCGGCAAGGTGGTCGGGCCTGTCAAGCGCCCCGCCAAGCCCACTCTGCCGCCCATGGGCAAGGACGAGTTGCAGACCCAGATGGTCCCGCCCAAGAGCCGTGAGGGATATCCTCTACGGCGCGGGGACGGCGTCA
>JAAZXD010000530.1 GCA_014240355.1 Roseibacillus sp.
GGCTACCGGACCTTCTTCGCCTGCAAGTGGCATCTTGGCGGCGAGGGCTCGTTCCCGGAGGACCACGGCTTTGACCAGAACATCGGCGGACACCACCGGGGCAGCCCCCCCGGGGGCTTCTTCTCCCCCTTCCGTAACCCCAGGATGAAGGACGGCCCCAAGGGCCAGTCCCTCCCGCTGCGCCTCGCCAACGACACTGCCGCCTTCATCAAGGGCAAGACCGACACCCCCTTCTTCGCCTTTCTCTCCTTTTACTCGGTCCACGGCCCCATCCAGACCACGCCGGATCTCTGGAAGAAATACCGGGACAAGGCTGGCAAGTCCCCCCACGAGGGCAACCGCTTCCTCATCGATCGCACCCTGCCCGTGCGACAGGTCCAGGACTGTCCCATCTATGCCGGTATGATGGAAACCATGGATGACGCGGTCGGCATCGTCCTCCAAGCCCTCGATGAAGCAGGAGTTGCAGACAACACCATCGTCATCTTCACCTCCGATAACGGCGGAGTCTCCTCGGGTGATGCCTTCGCCACCTGCAACCTGCCCTACCGCGGCGGCAAGGGCCGTCAGTGGGAGGGTGGCATCCGCGAACCCTACTACATCAAGGCCCCGGGAGTCGCCCGACCGGGGGCAACCTGCGAGATCCCGGTGACGGGAACGGATTTCTATCCCACTCTGCTCGAACTGGCGGGCCTTGACCCCCTCCCCGCCCAGCACGTCGACGGGGTGAGCCTCGTCCCCCTCCTCAGGGGAGAAAAGATCCCCTCACGGGACCTCTTCTGGCACTACCCGCACTATGGCAACCAGGGTGGCGAGCCGAGTGCCATCATCCGCCAGAGGGACTGGAAGCTCATTCACTACTACGAGGATGGCAGGGACGAACTCTACAACCTCGCCCGGGATATCGGGGAGCAGACCGACCTCGCCGCCGGGGAAGGACCACGGGTGAAAACACTCCGCACCGCCCTCGACGCCTGGCTCGCCGGGACGGGAGCCCGCATCCCCAAGAAGGATGCCCGCTTCGATGCCGCCCGACGGGCCCAGCAGGATGCCGCCGTAAAAACGCAGCGCCTTCCCCGGCTCGAGAAGCAGCATGCCAACTTCCTCGCTCCCGGATTCCAGCCCAATGCGAGCTGGTGGGGCAGCAAGGTGACCAGGGACTAAGCCCAATCACGCCCGGAACCGGAGCTGCGCTCTTGCTCCCGGGCAACCACATCACCATCCTCCCATCATGCGTTCACTCCTGCCCTGGCTCCTCGCCGCCTCCCTCTTCCCGGCCTTCGCCGCCGCCAAGCCGCCCAACATCATCTTCATTCTCAGCGACGACCATCGTTACGACCTCATGGGCTTCCACCCCGATGCCCCCGAGTGGCTGGAAACCCCCGCCCTCGACCGGCTCGCCAAGGAAGGGGCTCACCTCGCCAACGCCTTCGTCAGCACCTCCCTCTGTTCGCCCAGCCGGGCCTCCGTCCTGACCGGCCAGTACATGCACCACCACCGCGTGGTCGACAACCAGCGCCCCGTCCCCAAGGGAACCGTCTTCTTCCCGCAGCACCTCCAGAAGGCCGGCTACCGCACCGCCTACGTGGGCAAGTGGCACATGGGCCACGACAACGACGAACCGCGCCCAGGCTTCCACCACTGGGTCAGCTTCAAGGGCCAGGGCACCTACTTCGATCCGGAGCTCAACATCAACGGCAGGCGCCAGGCCTTCAAGGGCTACAACGCGGACATCCTGACCGCCCAGGCCATCAAGTGGCTCAAGGAACGGCCCGCCGAACAACCCTTCCTCCTCTACCTCGGCTACAAGGCCGTCCACTACCCCTTCACTCCCGCCCCCCGCCATGCCACCCGCTACGAGGGCAAAAAAATTCCCTACCCCGCCACCATGGCCAATACCGAGGAGAACTACGCCACCCAGCCCCGCTGGGTCCGCGAACGCCGTTTCGGCATCCACGGGATCGACCACATGCAGACCGGTCCCCTCGACCACGACCCGGTCCCTGACTTCGACGAACTCTACTACAACTTCTGCGAAACCATCCACGGCCTCGATGAAAACATCGGACGCCTCCTCACCCACCTCGACCAGAGCAAACTCACCAAGGACACCCTCGTGGTCTACATGGGA
>JAAZXD010000531.1 GCA_014240355.1 Roseibacillus sp.
CGAGACCACCATGGGTGAGAAGGGGACGCGTCTTTCAGGGGGGCAGCGGCAGCGTCTGGCCCTGGCCCGGGCCTTCCTGCGCAAGGCACCCATCCTGGTGCTGGACGAGGCGGCCTCGGCTCTGGACTCTGATAATGAGGCGCTTGTGCAACAGGCCCTGCTGGAACTGACGAGGGACAAGACGGTCTTCATCATCGCGCATCGTTTCAGCACGCTTAGCGTTGTGAACCGCATCCTGGTTTTTGAACGGGGCGTGGTGGTTGGCGATGGGACGAATGAAGAGCTGGAGAAAAGCTGTGCGCTCTACCGCGAACTCCGGCAACGGCAGAAGTTCGAGTAGGATGGCGGGAAATTCAAAGAGGGTGCTGTTTCCTGTCATCCCAGGTGAGAAAGACAGTTTTCCGGGATCGGCCACGCCGACCTGCGTTTCCCGCCATTGCGGGCTCTCATTGTTTTCTCCTCTTCCATGATCACGCCCCTCCTTGCGGGTCTTTCGATCCTGACGCTCCTGTGGCTCAGCTGGCGCTACGCCTGGTGGAGGCCGGCGACCCCCTGGAACCGGCCACGGGTGCTGATGTATCACATGGTCTGTTGCCACCGTCCCGGCACCCGGTTCAACAAACTCCGGGTTCCGCCGGATGAATTTCGAAAACAAGTAAGCTGGCTCCGCAGAAAAGAATTCACCTTTCTCCACGCCAGCGAGTTGCTCGCTACCTCTCCTCCCATGCCGGCAGTCTGCCTCACCTTCGACGATGGCTACCGTGACAACCTCCTTGAGGCCGACCGGATCCTGGCCGAATTTGAGGGGAAGGCCACCCTGTATCTCGTCACCGAACGCGAGGGTTCCTGGTCGAGCAAGAAGAAGGCGCATCACCCGGATGATGAACTTGCCTCGGAGCCGAAGCTCAGTGACGAGGAAGTTCGTGAATTGCTCGCCACCGGACGCTGGGAACTGGGTGGACACACCACCACCCACGCCAACCTCAGTAAGATTTCGACCGAAGATGCCCGGAGGGAAATCCTGGCAGCCCGGCAGGACTTTGCAGAACGCTTCGGCGTAATCCCCCCAACCTTCGCCTATCCCTTCGGAATTTACGAGCCGCGCCATTGCAGGATGGCAGAGGAGGCGGGCTATCTGGCGGCCGTGACCGTGGAACCGGGAGTGATGGGGTCTCCCCCTCTTTCTCCCTACGAGATCCCGCGGGTAAAAATATCCGGGAAGGAAGGAATGCCGGGGTTTGTGCTGCGCATGCGCGGCGGTAAGCGCGGCCTGAGCAAGTGAGTGATGGATTCTTTGAAACTGAACAACCTTGAGCCTTTCGGTGTCGGAGGACGGCGCGAATGTTATGTGCACCCGGAAAATGCATCAAGATGCGTCAAAGTGCTGCGAACGGATGATCGTCGAACCGTCCGCCTGTCAGCGAAGAGAAGGTGGGTTCCACTACGTTGGAGGCGGAAGTATGACAACAATGCTGATGAAGCCAGAGAACTCCACCGGGTTCATCTTCGCATTGGAGATGTCATGGCCGCACATCTTCCTCTTTGCCACGGCTTTGAGGAGACCGACCTGGGCCCAGGACTCGTGCTTGACCTTGTCCGCGATCATGATGGGAGGATCTCCCGTTCAATCAGGGAGTTGGCCTCCACTGGTGTTGACCCCGGGCGACTGGAGCTGGCGTATAAGGAGTTTTCCGAATTCCTCCTGTCTCATCGTATCCTGACCCGGAATCTGCATGATCACAACCTTGTCGCGAAGGACCTGGGCAATGACCGGTGGCGTCTGGTTTTGATCGATGGTGTGGGCGATCCGGCGTGGCTACCCCTGGCCCGTTGGATTCCTTCCCTGGGTCGACGGAAAGTCGCCAAGCGACTGGCCAGAGCATGGCCCCGAATCGTTTCGTTTGCGAAGTCCGGCGGGGTCACCGATGAGTTGCGGGAGAAGAGCAGCTGGGATCAGGGTTTCCTGCGACACCGCGGAGAATGATCTGTGCTTGGGGGAGACTGGCAGATAAGATTGCGATACTCTGAAGTGAGACAACAGTGGACCGAGACTCTGAAACGGTGGATTCGCCCCGCCATGTTCCGGGCGCTATCCCCCCGACCGCATTTCCACTGTCCCATATGCGACT
>JAAZXD010000532.1 GCA_014240355.1 Roseibacillus sp.
TCCGGCAGGCTCACACCGACCTCTGGCAGGAACTACGCGAAAACGTCTTCTCCACCTCCAATATCGAGTCGGTCATCAACGACTTTGCCCGGCAGGTGGACGGACGGGATCCACTCGGAGCAAATGCTCCGGCCCTCGGACGCAGCCCGGCCGAACGCAACTTCACCAAATGGGGCAATGCCAGCCACCGCAACGAGGTCCGCATCCTCAAGACCTGGCTGCGGACGCGGGTTGGCTGGATCGACCGCCAGTATACCGCCAAGCCGCTCTTCAGCGCTCTCAACGGCATGAAGCGGCCGGGCCTCGTAGCGGCCGGGGACGAGTTCTCCTTCGTGGGCGACGGGACGATCTTCTACACCACTGACGGATCGGACCCCCGGGCATCGGGTGGCAATTCCTCCCCCACAGCGCTCCCCTCCAATTCGAACAACCCGATTGAAATCGAGGGCACCACCACCATTACCGCCCGAGCCCGCAACGGTCGTGGTCTCACCGCATGGAGTGGCCCGGTGACCGCCCACTTCCTGATCGGGCCCCTTGCAGACGCCTCCAATCTGGTGGTAACCGAGGTCCACTATGCACCCCTGCCGCCCGAGACCTCCGAGGAACTTGCCGCCGCCAATGACGCCTCGGATCTCGAGTTCATCGAGATGAAGAACATCAGCACCGAAACCATCAATCTCACCGCGGTGAAATTTTCCGAGGGCCTGGACTTCGATTTCACCTTCTCTGACGTAACCTCCCTGGCACCCGGCGAGTTCGTGCTGATCGTCCGGAACAAGGCCGCCTTCGAGGCCCGCTATGGAACGGCTCACAGCGACCGCATCGCAGGTGAATACGCTCCCACCCGACTTGAAAACGCGGGCGAACAACTGCATCTGGTGGACGGAATAGGAAACACCATCGCGAACTTCCGCTACAGTGACGCCTCCCCCTGGCCCGAACCGCCCGGCAAGGATGGTGTCAGCATGGTCCTGGATTCCTCCGCCCTCCCTGGTCCCGATTATAATGAAGCCGGGAACTGGATCAGCAGTGTGATTATCGGTGGAACACCCAACGCCGACGAGGTCATCAGCGGATTCTCGGGCCAAGCCAATGTCGACGACGATGGCGACGGTTATCCCAGGCTCATCGAGTATGTCCTCGGCACCAGCGACAACGACCCGGACGACACCGAGGGCAGGATCTCCACCGAAATCAGGAGCATGGAAGGACATGACGTCCTCACCATGAGCTTCCGCCGGATCAGTGACACAGTGAATGTGAATCTGATTCCACAGTTCAGCCTCAACCTCGAAAACTGGTTCGGGGGAGAGGAATTCGTCCCGCTCCTCTCGGAAGAAACCCAGGGCGACGGGACCACCATCGTGACCTATCGTGCCTCTCCGCCGCAGCAGGAGGGCGTCCCGCGACTCTTCATGCGCCTGCGAGCCGAGGTCGTGCAACCCTAGCCCCTGCTACTTTTTCCCCTTCAACCGGCCCTGGTACTCAGGCCGGTTTCTCCACTCCCTGAAGTAGGGCCGGTAGGCTTCCAGATCCGTCCAGAAGATCCGGGGCGGCTGGCGAGAATCAACCTTGCCGGAGGGATAATCCTTTCCCGCCACACTCGCATCGACCGTCGCGTTCCATTTTTGGAAGGCCTTGCGAAGGCGCTGAGCCACCTCCGGGTGCTTGGCTCTCACATCCTCCTTCTCCGCTGGATCGTCACCCAGGTGGTAGAGCTCAAAGTCTCCCTTGCTCACGTTCTTCGAGTAGAGCTTGAACTCGTTGTCGACCAAGGCGCCCCGCACCGCGCTCCGAAACCCGATCGGCCTGCGGCGCGGACCCAGCTCCCTCTCGAAGAGCGGACGCAGACTCTGTCCGTCTTGCGGCTGGAGCATGGAGGCAGCGGGGAGCCCCGCCACTTCCGCCAGGGTGGGAAAGATGTCCATGGTGGCGGCCGGAAAAGAGGGGGAGTTCCCCTTGAAGAAGCGTACGCTCGTTCGGAGGCTTTTTTTTATGAACTCATTCCGCGGATCGAACAGCATAATACAATTTTTTGCTTTGAACCGTTGGCTGTGAAAGACTCTGATTTTATCAATTCCACATATGATTCTATACGATTGGTCAAAGCGGTAAATCATTCCT
>JAAZXD010000533.1 GCA_014240355.1 Roseibacillus sp.
GTTCCTGATGAAGAGGTCGGAACTGGAGTTCTTCACTCCCACCCCGATGACGGTCTTGGCGTTCTCGCGGAGCTTGCTGACGAGAGGGGAAAAATCCGAGTCCCCTGAGATAATGACAAAGGTGTCGACGTGGCCCTTGGCGTAACAGAGGTCGAGGGCGTCCACCACCATGCGGATATCGGCGGAATTCTTGCCCGACTGCCGGAAATGCGGGATTTCAATGAGCTCAAAGGCCGCGTCGTGCAGGTCCCGCTTGAATTCCTTGAAGCGTGAAAAGTCGCAGTAGGCCTTTTTCAGGACAATGTGCCCCTTGAGAAAGAGGCGCTCGAAGACCTTGGCGATGGAAAAGGTCGGATAGCGGGCGTCACGGGCGCCGATGGCGATGTTCTCCAGATCGAGAAAGACCGCCATGGTGGCGTTGGGGGCGTTGTGGGAAGTGCTGATGAGTGAACTCTAGGGAAGCGGGGACCAGGGAGCAAGAAGTGAGCCCGTCTTTGCCTTGTCATGCCATGGCGGGGCACGTTGCTGGCCTGCGGGTGCCGGGTCGGATGCCCTGAGCACGAAGGTGATCCGCCTCTACCTGTTCTTCTTCGGCCGGGCTTTCCCGTATTCGATGCCCAGGTCGTTGGTGCGGATCGTCTGCAGCCTGGCCGCGAGGCGGTGCTGGAATGATTGAGTGATCCTGGCGTGCGAGGGCTCTTCGGCCAGATTGGTGAATTGTCCCGGGTCCTTCACCATGTCGAAAAGTTCTCTCCCGCCACCGGCATCCTCGCCGTACTGCAGGTAGGCCCAGTTCCTGTTTCGAAGCAGGAATCCCTTGCGCATGGGAGCCACGCAAAAGGCCTCCTCACGCACCTTATGCGAGGGATTGCCGAGCATCTTCGAGATGTCCTCCCCCTGCAGGCGGGCGGGGACATCCAGTCCGCAAAGGCTGGCGGTGGTGGGATAGAGATCCAGCAGTTCGACAAAGGAATGGCAGATCGCGGGTTTCTTCCCGGGGACACTGATGATGAGGGGAACGCCTGCAGACTCGTCACGGAGGCTGACCTTGGCCCAGAAGTCGTGCTCGCCGAGGTGAAAGCCGTGGTCACTGGTGAAGATGATGATGGTTTTCTCGGTGAGACCCGCCTGGTCGAGGGCGTCGAGAACCTTGCCAACCTGGGCGTCCATGTAGGCCACCGAGGCGTAGTAGCCGCCGATTGCCTTTCTCTGCCGACGGAGGTCCATCTTCATGTTCAGGCTGGTCTTGTAGTTGATGCCGGCCCTTGGGATATCGTCCCAGTCCCCCTTGATCCTGGAGGGGAGCACCATCCTGCTGTAGGGAAGGAAGGGCTTGTAGTAGGGACGTGGTGCCACGAAGGGTACGTGTGGCCGGACAAAACCCACTCCCAGCCAGAAGGGTTTGCCGGCGTCCTTCTGCCTGGAGATGAGTTCACAGGCCTTGGCGGCGGTCTTCCCGTCGGAATGCACGAGGTCATCGCCGTCCGCTTCCACCACCACGAAGGTGTTGCCACCCACCGCGGGCTTCTTGCCATCGGGATTATTCTCCAGGGTTTCACCATCGCCCCTGGCCTTCCACTCCGGTCCGGGGCTGTTGAAGCGCTCGTTCCACGAGAGGGCGTCGTCAGCTCCGTGCCCCCCGCTCTCGATGCCGCCCGGCACGCCCATGTGATAAATCTTGCTCACCCGGGTGGCGTGGTAGCCGTTGTTCATGAAGTGTTGTGACCATGTGGTGCGGTCCCCGATGCGGGGCCGGGGGTTGCGGTAGCCGAGTTCCCCGGTGGCATGGGGATAATAACCCGACATGAAGGAAGCCCGGGAGGGGCCGCAGTAGGTTCCCTGGCAGTAGGCCCGCGTGAAGCGCGTTCCGCGGGCAGCAAGGCGATCGATGTTGGGCGTATGGCAGACCTTGTTTCCGTAGCAGGACAGCGCGGTGTAGGTGAGGTCGTCCGAGATCAGAAAGAGAACATTGTACTTCGGCTGGTCCTTCGGGGCGGCGGGAAGGATGCCGGGAAGGAGAAGGATCGCGAGGGGAAGGAATAGCCTCATGGGAAGAGAGGACTGTAGCGAGGGTCTCCGGTTGAGCAATCAGATTGACCTGGCTTGTG
>JAAZXD010000534.1 GCA_014240355.1 Roseibacillus sp.
GGGTGCGCGTCGCCAGCTCGCTGGCCCCTGGCAGAAAGAACGCGCCGATGCCGAGGGCGCGCTGATAGTCAAACCTGGGGCGGCGGGCGTGTGCCGCCCGGGTCGATGCCGTGCTGAGGCGGAGCACCGAACGTCCTTCGGTAGTGGAAACTCACCAGATAAACGGTGGAGAGGTCGACTTCGCACGGCGGGAGATCCGCTTTGAGGATGGAGATCGGGAGGAACTTTCCGAGAGAGAATCCGAGCTTCTTCGTTACCTGGTGGCCCAGAGTGGTCGCGCGGTTTCGCGTGATGAGCTCCTGCGTCAGGTCTGGGGGCTGGATCCCAAGAATATCGAGACTCGGACGGTTGACATGCATGTCGCCCACCTGCGGCAGAAGCTACGTTGCCAGAATGCAGTGGTCACGGTGCGAGGAAAAGGGTATATGATTGGCAGCTGATGAATCGTCCCTGGATCATATGGAGTGTCCTGGGAGCCTGCGCTCTCCTCATCGTCGGAGCGATGGCATGGTCGACCAATAAGGCGATCCAGCTGGAGCGCAAACAGGCCCTTGCTGAATCAGGGATCGAACTGGAGGAGCGGATTCGCATGAGCCTGTCGCGGATGGATGCGGCCGCCTCAGGATTCCTCATTCTCGAAAACCAGCGACCGCTTCATCATTACGAGGCCTTCTTTGAGCCTGAGGACGTGCTTACGAATCAGTTCCAGGTGGTGGGCAAGGGGTTCGTTTTTCAGCCCTCCCCACTCCTGCCTGAGTTGCCGGAATTCGTGCGTCTGCATTTTGAGATCGATGCCGTTACGGGGGAGGTGACTTCGCCGCAGGTGCCAGTTGGCAATGAGTGGGATTATGCCGAACAGAATGGGGTCCAGCAGGACTATCTGGATGACAATAAAAGTGAACTGGGGACCCTGCAGGATCTGCTGGCACAACCGAGCAAGTCGAGCCTCGCCAATGGAGGAACGAAACTCGACCTGCTCTGCCGGGTGTGCGCCCGGGTTGATGAGGCCCTGGTGAGCCGGAACTGGGCGTGGAATATCCCGGATCCTTTCACGGTGCGGCAGAAAGAGCAGGAGGTGGCGCAGGCGCGGGCAAACAATGAGGTGAGCAGAAATCAACAATACCCGAAAGATCTCGCCCTGATTGAGAAGAAGAAGCGCGCGGAACTCTATCAGGATACCTCTCAGCGAGCGGTGCCCAAACCGCAGGCCCTCCAGAACTTCCTGCCCCAGTCTGTTCAGGCTCCCTCCGCCTCTCTACGGGGGGGGGAGCTTGAACAGGATGTGGAGCAATCGGAATCCGGGGGGGTGGCCGACCCACAGCAGGAGGAACGTCGGAAGGTTGTCCGAAGAACAGGGCCGATCGCGGCAGGGCAGAGGGAGAGTGCAGCGCTCGAAGGGGAATCAGATCAAGTCGGGGACGTGAGCAGACTGGTGGAATTGCCCTCGGAGATAACCCCTTTCCATCCAATCTGGCTGGGGGAGGATCTCTTCATCGTGCGGGAGGTTGCGGTGGCAGGGTCGTTGCGCCACCAGGGGGTCTGGCTCAAGGCGGAGGTTCTGGCAGATCACCTCCTCGGAGTGATCGAGCACCTGCTGCCGGGGGCCGGCCTTGAGCCCCTCCTCGAGATTTCCGCATCATCACCTGCGGGGGTGTTTGATCCGAGGCTGGACGAATTGTCCAATGATCCCCTTTCCCTGGTGACCCTGCCCTGGCGCCTGCGGGCCGGTGAGGATCCTGTGATGGCCGGGATCGGGTGGTCGGCTCTGCGCATTTCGCTGATGGCAGGCTGGGTGACTCTGCTGTTGGCGCTCCTCGCTTCGGCGGCCCTGATGGGGGGAGTGCTGAAACTGAGTGAACGGAGAGCAACCTTCGTGTCCTCAGTCACCCATGAATTACGCACGCCGTTGACCACCTTCCATCTCTATTCCGATATGCTGGCAGAGGGCATGGTCAAGGAGGAGAGCAGGCAGAAGGAGTATCTTACGACCATGCGTCGGGAGGCAGAACGCCTGAATCACCTCGTTGAGAACGTGCTTTCCTATTCCAGGGTGGAACGCGGCAGTGCACGGACTGAGCACCAGAAGATCACC
>JAAZXD010000535.1 GCA_014240355.1 Roseibacillus sp.
GCCGGAAGAAGCTCCACCCCGACCGGAAGCCAAGCCCATCGAGGCCCGGGTCCACGAACTGAAACGGCAGGACTACCAGATGCTCGTTCCCACCCAGGGTCACATTCGGGCCCATAGCCTGGTCACTTTCACCGCCCAGGTCTCCGGCCGGGTGCAGGCCATTCATCCCACTTTCGAGGAAGGGGCCTTTTTCAAGAAAGATGATATCCTCCTGGAAATCAATCCCATCGATTTCCAGGTCGCTTTGATCGCCGCTCAGGCGCAGGTGGCCAGCGCTCAACTCAACCTCGACAAGGAAGAGGCTCTCGCTGAGCAGGCTCGTCTGGACTGGAAGGATCTCGGCTACAAGGACGAACCCAGCGCTCTCGTCCGACGCGAACCACAACTCAAGGCTGCCCGCCAGACTCTTGCTCTGGCTCACGCCCAGGAGGCCAGTGCGCTGCGCAATCTGGAACGAACCAAGGTCACTGCTCCTTTTGACGGCCGCGTCCTCACCCGCACGGTCGGAGTGGGGCAGACCATCGGGGCAGGCACTCCACTCGGAGGAATCTTTGCGACCGATTACAGTGAAGTTCGCCTCCCGGTATCCACCCTCCGCCTCGGAGATCTCACCCTGCCCGAAGACACCGACGATCCACCACTCTCCGTCACCCTGCAGGATGGTCTCGATGAGGACTCCACCACCACATGGGATGCCAGCATTCTCCGCACCGAAGGAGCCCTCGACGCCAGCACCCTCGAACTATTTGCCATCGCCCGCATTGAAGACCCCTACGGATTGAAGTCAGAGAAGACTCCCCTTCGCGTCGGCCAACCGGTCACCGCCGCCATTCCGGGCAAGATGCTCGAGGATGTCTTCGTCATTCCTCGCGAAGCAGTCTCCCGACTCAGTCGCATTCGCATCGTCAACCCCGGGACCATGAAACTGGCTACCGCCTACGTTCGTCCCCTTCACTCCGACGACGATCATATCGTCTTCAAAAGCTCCTCCATCGAAGATGGCACGCTCCTCGTTCTCACCCGCCTCGTCTATGCCCCCGACGGCGGAGACATCGTGGTGGTGGAGGATGAGATCCCCGGTCAATCCGCTGACCAGAAAGACGGGGAGGACAAAACGGTCACCCAGGCGGACAACCCCCCCGGGAAGGCGGGCAAATGATCTCCTGGTTCGCCAAGAACGGCATCGCCGCCAACCTCCTCATGGCCGGCATCCTGCTGGCCGGAATTTACGTCGCCTTCTTCCAGATCACGCTTGAGATGGAACCGGACGAACCGTGGGGATCGGTCTATATCTCGAAGAAATATCCCGGAGCCAGC
This sequence comes from Roseibacillus sp., assembly GCA_014240355.1. Classification (GTDB taxonomy): domain Bacteria; phylum Verrucomicrobiota; class Verrucomicrobiia; order Verrucomicrobiales; family Akkermansiaceae; genus Roseibacillus_B. The sequence goes on from JAAZXD010000535.1 coordinate 1,318, forward strand.
CCCACCGATGTCCAGCGGGAGATCCTCGTTCCGGTCGAAAACGCCCTGGAATCCCTCGACGGCGTCAAGCAACTCAATACGGATGCCGACCGCGGGCAGGCCCGGATCTATGTAGAGGCGAGAAAAGGCAAGGACCTGCGGGAACTGAAAGAGGACATCGACTCCCTCCTCAAGACCATCAGCAACATTCCCGCCCCCAACGAACCCTTCCATATCCGGGTCCCCAGCAGGAGCGACTACAAGTCAGTCATCTGGGTGGTAGTCACCGGTGATCTTCCCGAGGATGAACTCCACACCGCCGCCAGGCGCGTCCGCGACGATCTCCTCGCCCTGGATGGCATCAGCCGCGTGCGCGCCTTCCTGCCCAGGGAACATCGCATAGCCATCGAGCTTAACACTGAGAAGCTGGAAGCCTACAGCCTCACTCCAGATGCGGTGGCCAACGCCATCCGGCAATCTTCCATCGACCTCCCCGCCGGGGCCATTGACGGCCCCACCGGTCGCCTCGACATCCGGACCAGGGGCCAGGCCTACAGCCTCGAAGAATTCGCCTCCATCACGGTGCGCGCCTCCAACGGAGCGCGTCTCACTCTCGGGGAAATCGCCACCACCATCACCGACACCAATGACGAGGAGAAGTTCATCTCCGAGTTCAATCGCCGTCCGGCGGTACGCATCGACGTGGGACGCATCGGAAATGAAAACGCCCTCAAGATTGCCGAAAAGGTCCACGAGTATGTCGACGACTCCGGCAGCCGTTTTCCTGAA
>JAAZXD010000536.1 GCA_014240355.1 Roseibacillus sp.
CTGACAGGATAGATCCCGCGTGGCTCTGCACCCCTCCTGTTGGGTCCACGTTCGAACCCACACCAGCAGTTCTCGCAAATTCACCCTTACGAGGTGGCCCCGCCCGGGAGACCAGGTGGGGCTTTTCTTGTCTCCCAACCCCAACCCGGGATCAACGCATCATTGACGGTGCGGGACGGGATTTCTATGCTGTCCAACGACCAATCTGGATGTCGCCGCCCTCCGTGCGGGCCCGATTCATGACTCCCCACAAATCACATTGTCGCCTTGCGCTGAACGCCGCTTTCGGCGCCTTCGTTCTGGCAGGCGCTCCCCTCAAGGCGGACATCAACAGTGGGACCCACTGGGCCTTCCAACCGCTTCGGGAGATCGCACCCCCCCGCACAGACTGCCATCCCATCGATGCCTTCATCGAAAGAAAACTGAGAGAACACGGGCTGCAGCTCTCCCCGCCAACTGATCGCCGTACTCTCATCCGACGCCTCTTCTTCGGCCTGCACGGGCTCCCGCCCACGCCTGGGCGCGTCGCAACATTTCGGGAAGAAAGCACAGATCGCTCGGTTGCAGCCCTTATCGACGAGCTCCTCGCCAGTCCACGCTACGGCGAGCGCTGGGCCCAACACTGGCTCGACCTCGTGCGCTACGCCGACACGCACGGCTTCGAAGTCAATACCGAGCGACCCAATGCCTGGCCCTACCGCGACTACGTCATCCGCGCCTTCAATGAGGATCGTCCGTACCCACAGTTCATCCTCGAGCAACTGGCCGGCGACGCGGTGACGGAAGACGCTGCGACCGGCTTCCTGGTGGCCTCCGCTGTTCTCCTTCCGGGACAGATCGGGAAGGACGAGGAGTCGGTGCGCCTCGCCCGGCAGGATTCCCTCGACGAGATCATCGTGGCGACCGGCGACACCTTCCTCGGTCTCAGCATCGGATGTGCGCGATGTCACGATCACAAGTTCGATCCCATCACGGCCCGCGACTACTACACGATGCAGGCGTTCTTCGCCGGGGTGGAGTACGGCGAGCGTCCCCTGCGAAACCCCGCCATGGAAGCCAAGGCCAAGGCCACGTCCGCCCGGATTGCGGAAGTTCGCGCCCGGATCGATCGCGCCTACGCGCCGCCGGTGGTGTCCCGCACCATTTTCATCGACGACGAAGATGCCGAGCGCACCACCCACGTGGTGGGCAAGATCGGCAGCGGGGCCAAGTCGCCGGGAGCGAATCGCGGTAACAGGGACGACCCCGGCGGGGTGGACCGGCTGCCATTCCTTGGTGGCAACGGCTACTCGTGGTGGTCGAACAAGCCGGGCATGGATGTCTTTACCTACAATCCCGGTGCGGCGGGTGAGTTCCGCGTCTGGATCTCGTGGGGAACGCACGGGGGCGGCGTGCACACCCGCGACGCCCGCTATGTCCTCGACCTCGATGGCGATCTCGAAACGAAGGACGACCAGGAGGAGATCGCGCAGGCCGACCATTACTACTTCGCCGGAGTCTCGGAAGGAAAAACCCAGGCCGTGCCACTTTGGAGCGGGTTCCTCGATGCCGGCGTCCACCAGCTTCGCGAGGAGAGCCGCATCATCCTGCGCGGCGGGGAGACCCAAACCGCAATCACCGCCGACGCCATTCTCCTCCAGGAGGGAGCTCCGGAGTCGGTGTACCCCGCTTTGCGCGCTCCGGCCAATCCCCTCCTCAATGTCGAGCGGATCAAACCGGTGCAGGCCCGCTTCGTGCGCTTCACCGCCCTCGCGACCATCAGCGAGAATGAACACGAACCCTGTCTCGATGAATTCGAGATCTACCGGGCGGGGTCCGATACTAATGTCGCCCGCACCGGCGTCGCCACTTCATCCGGCAACTACGACGACCAGGTCCGGCATCGTGTTGCGCACATCAACGACGGTGAGTACGGCAACGAGAAGAGCTGGATCTCCAACGAACCGGGGAAGGGTTGGGTGCAGATCGAGCTCGCGGAAGCGGAGGAGATCGACCGCATCGAATGGTCCCGCGACCGCAACGGGAAGTTAACCGACCGCCTCCCGCATCGCTACACGATCGAGGTCGCGCTCCAGCCCGGCCAG
>JAAZXD010000537.1 GCA_014240355.1 Roseibacillus sp.
GGTTGGGGCGTCCAGGAGGGCCTGCGGGAGTTTTTTATCGAGAACAACGAGTTCCGGCTCCGGTATGTGGATCTGGAGACCAATGGGGAAATGACTGCGGAGCACTTCGGCGAGTTGACCGGACTCGATCCCGATTCCAGCATCTTCGGGTTCGATTTGCGGAAACTGAAGGAGCAACTCCTGGAACGCCCCGGCATCGAGAGGGTGGAACTGGGTCGACGTCTTCCCGGGACCTTGCGAGTGAAGGTGGAGGAGCGAAAGCCTATTGCGTGGTTGGAATGCCGTCCGTTGGGAATTATCGGCAGAAACCCTGTCGCTGGAATCCTCCTCGACAAAAGCGGGGTCTGCTTCCCCTGTGATGCCTGGTGGGAAGAGAAGGCCGGTCTTCTGCCCGTCCTGCTGGTGAGCCAGGTGGAAGAGGGTGATATCACGATCGGGAAGGAAATTCGCCATCACCAGGCGCGGCGGGGACTGGAACTGATCAGGCTTGCACAGGAGAAATTGGGAGAGACGGAATGGTCGCTGCCGGTGGTTGCGGTGCGGAATGACTATTCCCTGGAAGCGATCACCAGCACAGGTGTGCTGGCCACCTTCGGGATGCATGATCACAAGGAGCAGCTCGAAAATCTCATCACCCTGCTTCGCGTTACCGCAAAGGACGGGGAATCGATGGCAATGGTGAACCTGATTCCCAGGCGCAATATTCCGGTGGTGACCAGCGGGTCGGGAGCGCCTGTGCCGCAGAGTCGCCTGCAGCGGGATATTCAGTCACTCCTCCGGCAGTAAAAAGAAATGTTCATCGAGGACACTTGGGATTAGGACTGGCAGGGAAGGAAAATGTCTAAGTCTCGCATTCACGTCGGCCTTGAGATCGGAACCACCAAGACGGTGATGGTGGTGGCGGAGGTGAAACCCGATGGATCAGTCAAGGTTCTCGGACTGGGAGAGACCCGCTCGGCGGGCGTCCGCAAGGGGGAGATCACCGACTACCCACAGGTGCGCGCCTGTGTGAAGGCGGCTCTCCTTGAGGCGGAGGACATGAGTGATGTCGATATCAGCAGTGTGTTTCTGGCAGTCACCGGCCCCCACATAGAGGGGGTAAACAACCGCGGAACTTACCGACTGCCGGAAGGAGAGCCGGAGATTCGTCCCCGCCATGTTGAGGAGGTGAAGGATATTGCGAGCGATATCGCCATCCCCAGTGAGCATGTCTACCTCCATAGCCTGATCCGTCATTATATCGTGGACGGGCAACCCCACGCCACCATGCCGGTGGGCTTGCTGGGCAAGACTCTCGATGCCGAGTTTCATATCGTCCACGGAGTTCGCACCCGCGTCCAGAACAGCATCAAGTGTGCGCGGGAAATCCCTCTCGACGTGGATGATGTGGTCTTTGCTCCCATTGCTTCGGCCCAAATCGCCCTTGACCGGAAGCGCAAGGAGGCGGGGGCCCTGGTGGTGGATATCGGTGGAGGAACCACCGACTACGTGCTCTATGTCGACGGCGCGATCCTTGCTTCAGGTTGCATTCCGGTGGGAGGCGACCATGTCACCAACGATATTCACCTTGTTACTCACATTCCTCTTTCGAAGGCTGAGCAGGTCAAGAAAACCGAGGGGGACGCCTCGGGGGATCCTGCGAAATGCGAGGGAGTGGTCAGAATTCCTGATGAAGGCGGGTTCCCGGAGGTGGAAATCAAGAGGCAGATTCTAAATGATGTGATCCGCATGCGCCTCCAGGAAACGTTGGAACTGGTAAAGGATCGCCTGCCGGAGGGTGGCCTGACCCGGGTGGGGACGGGGGTGTTCCTGACAGGAGGATCCAGCCTGATGAAGGGCCTAGGTGAACTGGCCTGCGATGTGTTTGATCTGCCGGTCTACCGACCGGAGAGTCCGGAGGTCAGCGGGGTGCACGCGTATTTTAAGGATCCGCAATACTCAACAGCTCTTGGATTAATTCGCTACGCGCAAATTCTGGAGGAAGAGCGCCCGCATTCCCCCGGTCTGGGAAAGGTGGGCGGTTTTTTGCGTTCGCTCTGGCCATTTGGGGGCTGAGTCCTCTTACTT
>JAAZXD010000538.1 GCA_014240355.1 Roseibacillus sp.
AGTCGTGCAACCCGGTGTGCTCTCGCTGGTGCCCGTATTGGACATGCCGATGATAAATCCGCAACCGGAGGCGAAAACCACACAACGTCGGGCGCAATTGGCCGAGTTCATCGTCGATCGACGTAATCCGCTCACCGCCCGCGTGATGGTAAACCGGATCTGGCAGGTCCTCTTCGGGCATGGAATCGTAAGGACGCCTAACAATTTCGGGCTGAAGGCTGCGCCCCCCAGTCATCCGGCCCTCCTTGATTGGCTGGCTGCGGAGTTTGTGGAGAATGGGTGGCGGATCAAGCCGCTCATCCGGGAAGTCGTTCTTTCGGAGACCTACCGGCAATCTTCACTGCACCCGAGTGAGGAGGCCTACTCCCAAGGGGATGCGGCCAACATAAGCCTGTGGAAACAGAATAGACGCCGGATGGACGCGGAGGCGTTGCGGGATGCGATGTTGGCGACCTCGGGAGATCTCAATCGCAAGATGGGTGGCCCCAGCTTCTATCCCCTGATGGCGCCGGAGGTGCTGGAAGGCTTTTCCCGGAAGAGCAGGGCGTGGAAGCCTTCCTCTCCCGACGAACGGAGGCGGCGGAGCATCTATATGGTGAGCAAGCGGCATCTCCTGCTGCCTCTCATGACCGTTTTTGACTTTCCGAACAGCGAGAAGCCTTGTGGACGAAGGGATGTCACCACGGTGGCGCCGCAGGCCCTGGCAATGTTGAACAATCGATTCGTGCACTCCCGTAGTGAAGGATTGGCAAGGCGCATCCTTGCGAAGGAGCCGGGTGCAAGGGAGGCGATTCGCGAGGCATGGCGAAGCGTCCTGGCACGGGAGCCCACGGAGGCGGAGCTGGATTTCTCGGTGCGTCATTACGCAAGGCAGAGCGAACGGTTCCAGCACGGACAGGAGGGCATAGGGGGAGAACCTGCCGTTGGGGGGATTCCGACAGAAGGGCAGGTCTTGTGGCTTGCAGCAGACCGGGGTCTTGAACAGAGAGTTGCCACCGGGAGCCTTGTCGAGGTATGGCGGGATGGATCAGGAGGCGATCACCACGCCCACCAGGAGGAGAAGAATCGCCAACCTCTTCTGGTCGAGGAAGCGATAGGGAGGCATCCGGCGGTGCGATTCAGTGGAAAGAGGGAGTTTCTCCGGTTGACCGGCGAAGTGGTGAACTCGCAGGCCAGCACCATCCTGGCGGTGGTAAGTGACCGGAGCGGGTTAACCTCCCATCGAGGGATTTTCTCCAACTGGAACGGCAAGGCGGGTAACTCAGGCACCTCGTTCTTTCTTGGGCTGACAGGAAAGGGGACGGTTCGCTTCTCGGATGACTTCCGCAGTGAGGAGGGGATTGACCGTCCCGGGGAGCCCTTTGTGGTGGCCGCTTCCACCGGGCCGCTGGGAACCAGAATTCTGCATAACGGAAGACTCATCGGTTCCCGCCTGTCCGCGTTGTCGCCACGGAAGCTGGGCGGATCGTATGTTATCGGGCAGCAGGGGAATATTGATGGCGAATACTGGACGGGGGACCTCGCGGAACTGCTGGTGTATGACCGGCAATTAAGGGAAGCCGAACTGCGGGCGGTGAGCGGGGTGCTTGCGGGAAAGTATTCCATTGTAGTGTCTACAGAAAATACGGTGCGGGAGCGCCCGCCGGAGTTGCTCGCCCTTGCCTCGGTCTGTCACGTGCTGCTCAACACGAACGAGTTTCTTCATGTCGACTAGGCGACGACAGAGTGGTTATCCCTGCGGGCTCACCCGGGGTGAGTTCTTGTGGGAAATGGGCGGCGGGTTTACGGGCGTGGCGCTCACTTCCCTCCTGGCCGGGAGCGGGTTCTTTGCGAGGCACGCGGGGGCTGCCGCCGCTCCCGACCCCCTTGCTTCCAGGCCCGGTCATTTTCCGGCCAAGGCCAAGGCCTGTATTTTTCTCATGATGAACGGGGGCCCCAGTCAGGTGGACACCTTCGACTATAAGCCGGAGTTGCGAAAGCACGCGGGCAAGGCCCTCCCTCCGGACAGAAACTACATCAATTCGGGTGGCCGCCGGGTGGGTTTTCTCACTCCCAACT
>JAAZXD010000539.1:0-1790 GCA_014240355.1 Roseibacillus sp.
TCCTGCTTGGGTCTTGCCTCCCCTGCCTCCATCGCGGAGCTTCCTTATGTGCCCTCCCTCCCTCGAGTCGGCAGAAAACTGCAATTGCTGCGCCTCTTTCTCGTCCTGACAACCCTTGTAGGACGGAGCTACGCCGAGCAATCGGGCAGAGACACGCCCGTTCCGGTCGCCCCCTATCTCAACGCGGTCTTCCCCTCCGTCCCGCCCGGTGGGGCGGGCGCCTGGAAGACCGTCCGTTCCTTTCCCAATCTCACCTTCACCGATCCCATGTGGGTTACGCCCTGGCCCGGCACCAATGACCTGCTCATGGTCGAACGAATGGGACGCTTGCGAAGATTCCCCAATCGCCAGGACACGGTCCCGGCCGACGTCTCGACCATCCTCAACTGGAGAGGGCGCACGCAAACCCGCGGCGACGACGGAGGATTCTACTCCGCGGTCTTCCATCCCAAGTTCACCGACCTCACTGATCCCAAACGCTTCCTCTTCCTCTGCTACACTCATCAGCTTCAAGAAGGAACCAACACCGTTCTTGGAGACTCCTACTGGCGACTCACTCGTCTTGAGTTCGATGCCACCGGCGCTGTCGTGCCGGGCTCCGAGACTATTCTCATCAGCCTCTACGATCCGCAACGCTGGCACAACGGAGGAGCCATGTTCTTCGGTCCGAAAGGCTTCCTCTATCTCTCCAACGGCGACGGGGGACACAGTGGGAACCCCTTTGAGAATGGACAGGTCCTCGACAAGAGTCTCTTCAGTGTGGTCATCCGGATCGACGTCGATGAGCGGGGAGGCACTGTCAGTCATCCCATTCGCCGCCAACCGCAAGAGATCAAGGTCCTTCCTGAGGGAGTCACGACGAGCTACACCCAGAACTACTACATCCCAAGCGACAATCCCTGGGTCGAGGATCCCATCCTCCCTGGTGAGGAAGCCCCCTTCATGGAAGAGATCTACGCCTGCGGATTACGCAGTCCCCACACCATGCACTACGATCAGGGCACCGCTCAGGTCTGGCTCGGTGACGTGGGATTTCGTGACCGCGAAGAACTGAATCTCTTCCTTCTCGATCCGGAGAATCCCGTCCTCCCCAAGTCCGGCTCCAATTTCGGCTGGGACAAACAGGAAGGATTTCTCGGCGGAAAACTTCCCCTCGGAGCCCCAGGCATCGAGACCCTTCCGGTCCTCGACTACGATCGATCAGTCGGGGCCTGCATCATTGCGGGTGGCATCTACCGCGGGAGCCAACACGCCCTCGATCTCTTCGGCGATGTGGTCCTCGGCGACAACCGCACCGGGATGCTCTGGTCCGTCGACTATCAGGATGGTCGCCCTGCCCTCCTCACGGAGTTGACCGTCCTCACCGACGGCGATCCTCTGCTCGGAGGAAACGTGCGAGGCCTCACCAACATCTGCCGCGATCAGGACGGCGAGCTTCTGCTTCTCTATTCAGCGAGCTCTAACAACCCCGCCGGGAAAATCTATACTCTCGAATCCTCCGCCCCCAATCCGGAACCGCCCGCCCTGCTCTCTCAAACCGGAGCCTTCGCCGACCTGCCATCTCTCACCCCGGCTCCCTTCCTCCTCCCCTACTCCGTCAACAGCCCCCTCTGGTCCGACCGTGCGCTCAAGACCCGCTGGATCGCCCTGCCCAATGACGGGCTCCACGACAGTCCCGCCGAGCAGATCTCCTATCGTCAGAACGACAACTGGATATTCCCCGCCGGCACCGTCCTGGTGAAACACTTCGAGCTGCCCGTCGATGAACGCGATCCCTCGCTCACCACCCG
>JAAZXD010000539.1:1800-2057 GCA_014240355.1 Roseibacillus sp.
ACGCGCTTTATCGTATGCCTTTCCGATGGCGGAAAGTATGGCGTGACCTACCGCTGGCGCCTCGACGGATCGGATGCCGATCTCATTTCGAACCGCGAGACCGCCGACTACCAGATCACCCAGACTGACGGCACCGCCATCAATCAACGCTGGCAGTTCCCCGGCAGATCTGACTGCCTTAGCTGCCACAACTCGACTGCAGGCCAGGCCCTCGGCGTCCGCACTCACCAACTCAACGGATCGTTCTGCTATCCCGA
>JAAZXD010000053.1:0-12316 GCA_014240355.1 Roseibacillus sp.
TTACGAAGCGGGGACGGGGGTATTTTTGACTACGAGGAGGATTCAAGTAGTGGATGACGCGGTCAACCGGCTACTTCCGGGCCGCCTGGAAGTCGGGGAGGAGGTCATCCTGGTAGCGCTTGGCGAGTTGCTGGAGTTCCGCAAGGCGGGCGGGTTCGTTTTCGGCCAGGTTGGTGGTTTCTCCGGGATCCTGCGTGAGGTTGACCAGGAAGTGGGCGGGCGCCTTGCCGCCTTTCCAGGGGGTGACCTGGTCGAGAGGTCGGTGGAGCAGTTTCCAGTCTCCCTTGCGGACGGCCCAGGGGGCGTTCTTGTTCCGGCTGAAGTCCTGGGTCCAGAAGAAGTCTTTGTGTGGAGAGGGAGCATCGGAGGAGCGGATCACGGCATTGATATCCTTGCCGTCGAGTTTCATGTCCTTGGGCAGAGGGGCCTTGGCCCACTTCGTCAGGGTAGGAAACCAGTCACACCCGGTGACGAACTGGTCCCGGACCTCGCCCTCGGGGAGAGTGCCGGGCCAACTGACAATGGCGGGCACGCGTATCCCGCCCTCGAGGAAGGAGAACTTATGGCCACGGTAGGGCCCTGAGCTGCCTCCACCCCGGAAGGTCCGCTCCTCGACCGAGTGCCCATGATCGGATTGCAGGATCACAATGGTGTTGTTTCGTTGCCCTGTCTGATCGAGGTGTGCGATGACCTGGCCAATCAGTTCATCCATGGTCGAAACGAAGGCGGCGTACTTGTCGCGGGGGTGCGCAAGGTTCCTGGCCCGGTAGTGGGCGCGCCATTTGTCGGACCCCTGCAGGGGGTAGTGTGGCCAGTTGATGGCCCAGTAGATGAAAAACGGGCGCTTGTCCTTGCTGGCAATGACAGCCTTAGCCTCCTCCACCATCAGTTCCCCGAAGCCTTCGCCATCACGCCAGACCTCCCTGCCATTGCGCCAGAGGTCGTGCCGGTTCGGGCCCGCCCAGTAGAAGAAGTGGGAATAGTTGTCGATGCACCCACCCATATGACCAAAGGAAGTCTCAAAGCCCTGACTGTTGGGCATGGTCTCGTCCGTGTAGCCGAGGTGCCATTTGCCAACGTGATGGGTCCGGTAGCCGGCATCCCGCATGGCCTCCGGCAGGAGGTAGAGTCGAGGGGAGAGGCCCTTGCCGCCGCGGGAGGAGGAAATGTTTCCGGGAGCTCCGAGGCGCATGGGAATGCAGCCTCCCAAGAGGCCCGCCCGGGAGGGAGAGCAGACCGCCGCCGGCGCCAGCATCTGGGTAAAGCGTACGCCCTTCGCAGCAAGGCTGTCCATGGCGGGAGTGGTGAGGTCCCGGGCCCCATAGCACCGGGCGTCGACCGATCCCTGGTCGTCGGTGTAAATGAGGAGGATGTTGGGCTTTGCCGCCACCACTCGGGGAAGCAGAGATCCGGCAAGGAGCAGGAAAAGGGTGATTTTACAGGCGAATGGCATGACCGGGAGATGGTGAGGACTGCCGGGAGCCAATCAAGCGTAAGCTCAGAAACCGGGCCGGTCTTCGCGGATGCGGGCTGAGAAGGAAGGGTCCCCGTGGGCTTCCTTGGCGGCTTCGTTGATGGCGGCGCGTCTCACCAACTCTTCGAAGGAGAGCCCGTCGGTTGCGATGACCTCGCGCTCGTAGAGCAGGGACTCTATCAGTCCGTTCAGGATGATGCGGTAGTCGAACCGCGGCCGTTTCCCAGGTGGGGCCTGCTTGATGTAGCTGGTCGAGCAGTTTGCAGTGAGGGAGTTGTAGAATCGTGGGTTTTCCTGAAGTGCGTTCATGGCTGCTACGGTCTCCCGGAACATCTCTCGGATGCGCTCAAGGGAATAGGTCGAGCGGTAGAGGCGGACCGGTTCGTTGCGGATGGTGGCCCGCTCGCGGAGGAAGTCGCGTTCGTCGCCCACCAGGTACAGGAGGTTGTATTGCTTGTAGAGCCCGCGCAGGGGAGAGAACTCCTGTCCCTTACGGTATCGGATCTCGACGGAGAAGGCGATGTGTCCCTGGTCACCAAAATCGAAGCAGAGGAGGGGATGGGCAAGGAGATCGTGCTTCAGGACATGGTGAGCAAGGTCGAGTCCCTTCAGCTTGGAGAGGTCTGCCACCCGTGTTTCCCACCGTTCCGTGACTCCACCTTGGAGGTCATAATCGAAATTGCGAAAGTTGTGGAAGGTTACCAGGTCGCCCGTGGTGGAAGCGGACGGCATCCGTGACCACGCGGGTTCCCAGTCTGCCTGGCGGACCGGTTTCTTCAACGACCAGGGGACGGCCACCAGGGCGATGGCCGTAATCCACCCGAGGAAGCGCCGCAGGCGGGAGCCGAGGGCCAGGAGGGTGAGGAAAACCACCAGGGCATAGCCACCGGCCAGGAACGTTCGATCCACTCCGCTCTCGGCGGGGAGGGGCGCGTCGTAGTAGACCGCACCGCTGGCCCAGGCGATGCCCAGGAGATAGACCAGGGTGCGCAGGATGGCCAAGAGGTTGGTGCCGAGGCGCCGGATCACGCTCCGTTCGGGTTTTGCTGTCGATTTGGACTTCTCGCTCATCTTGCGACCGGGATCAACTCCTGATGCTGGCTACCCTGTCCTGACGATTCAAGCCGGAATCGCCCATTGCCGGGAATGGAGAAGAAGCTAGAATCTGGCATGTCTTGGCGGAAGCGGGCACTGGTGACGCGGGGAGCCGTATTGGCGACTCAGGGCGCCCTCGTGCTGGTGGGCATTGCCGCCTTTGTCATGCGCGAGCAGCTGGGAGCCATGACGTGGTTGTTTGCGCTCGTGCCCCTGGCCGGGGTCCTTGTCTCCATGTTCTGGCTCGCCGGCCAGGCTGCGGAGGAAGAGGCTGGGGAAGCACTCCTGCTGGCTGAAGAGGCCATCCGGCAGGAAGCCAAGCGGCTCGATTCCCGGAGGGCTGAGATCGAGAAGGTGCTCCTGGCCTATGGCGAGTGGATGGAGTTTCCCGACTTTGAGGAAATCCAGAAGGTGGAATGGGCCACGACGGAGCGATCAGCCCAGGATGCCGAGGTCGCGTCCCTGATGGAGCGCCAGGCGGATCGAGTGCTGGAGCGCGTCTCGGAGGGCTACTACTGGGAGGAGGGGCAACTGCAGACGCGTGCGCTGCTGCTCGACTTTGGTGAATTCGTGGAGTCCATCGCGGGCATCTACAACCCGGACTCGGAAAGGCCCATCCTGGAAACGAATCTCGGGGAACTACTCAAGTCTGTTAACCGGATCTCTCTCCAGGTGATCCTGCTCCTGGAGGAAATTCCACTGCTCGACCTGAAGGACTGGAACCTCCGGCAGGTGACCGACAAGCTCCGCACCGCCAGCAAGGTGGTGAAAAAATACGAGGACCTCCAGCCTATCATCAACCCGGTGCGCTACCTGTGGCAGGGCAGCAAGTTTCTTCTCGCCTCCAACCCACTCCTGGCCGCGGGTTGGATCGCGGGATCAAACCTAGTCTGGAAGGGGGGAAAGAAGATCGGGAAGCGCTCCCTGGACGGTTACCTTCTCAGCCTGCTGCGGCAGGTGCTCGGCATCATTGCCTGGGAGACCGCGTCAATTTACGACCGCACGAGCCGCTTCCGGGATCCGGAGTGGGTCTACGGCGTTGAACTGGCGCACCTCGCAAGCGAGTTTCCGCTGGAACGGGAGAGTCTGGGGGCGGCTTTCAGGGAACTGGGGGCCCTCGCGCTGCGCAGCAGCTACGACCGTATCTTCCTCTACCGTTGCGTGGCCCAGCACGTCAGCCCGAAGCCGGAACGGTTCATTCAGGCGGACCTTATGACTGAGGATACCCGCAAGGAGATTGTGGAATCTCTGGACGAGTTCTTCGGGGAGTATGTGGGCGAGGTCAGGGAGAAGAAGGAGGCCAGGTGGCGCAAGGATCTGGGCAAGAGGCTGGACGTGCAGGTAATGCCGACAGAGGATTAAAGGTTTCGGCTGACGAGGGAGTTCACCCTCCCCTGCTCGGCCCGGGTGATTCCCGCCCGCGATGGATTCGCAGCGAAGTGCCTGCGAGCTGTTCCTACCGGCCCCGAGGGGGGCCTCCTCCCGGGCCCCTTCCCCTGCCGCCCCGGTCCGCCGTGACGGCCTGAACGGACTCTTCCGGCAGTCCACTGGTTTCCAGCCACTGGGTGGCGGCTTCCCGGTCGCGGAAGTACCAGCTGCGGGCCACCTCGGTAAGGGCGTCCGTGCGCATTTCCTCGTTGGAAATTGTCTCGGCCCACTTGATGGCGGTCGCAGGTTCCTCCCGCGACAGAGAGGTGGAGAATTCCTCCACCGCGGAGTCGCGAGCTGGGGAGGGCTCCATGTTGGTCAGGTATTCGCCGGCCGCGGTGGCATCCTGCCGGGTCCACTCTTGAAAGGCTTCTCCATAGGCTTCTGCCCTGGCAGCGTCGGGAAGGGAGTCGGCCCAGGTCAGGACGGCCTGGGGATCATCCTCCGCCCACTCGTCAGCCACGCGATTGACGGCGCGCTGCCCCGCTTCCTCCCCTGCATACTGGGTGACCCATTCGACCGCGCCTTCGAGATCCTCGCGGACGGCGGACTCCGCCACGCGGGAGAGGGCTCCGCCCTTGAGGTCGGGATCGTTGATGCTGTCGACCCAGGCCTTGGCGGAGTCGAGACCTTCTTCCAGCATCTCGCTGGCGATGGTGGACATGTACCAGCTCTGGGCACGATCACCATCCTCGGTCTTGGGCAGGGAGGCGACGTATCCCATCGCTTCGTCCACCCCATTCACCATCATGCCGCGCACCACTCCGAAGGCGAGCATGCGTTGTTCCCGCTCGTCCTCGATACCGCTGACGTAGTCGGCGGCCCCTTTTCCGTCGGCACTGGCCCATCCCGAGAGGACACTGACCAGCTCGAATCCTCCGCGGTCCCCCTCCCGGCCGCGGCCGCGGTCACGACCTTCACCGCTTTCGCGCTCGGCGCGCATTTCAGTCAGAGCCTGGATCGCCCCGGGTCCATCGATACTGCCCCAGGCGTGGGACATGAGGCGCAACTCATCATCTCCACCCCCACGTCCCCAGCCCCGGCGCCCGCTCTGGAGGGCCAGGTAGGCGGCCTTGGCATTCTCAGGGGTAAGGTTCTCAAGGAGTTCGGTGAAAAGTTTCCGGCGCAGGAGGGGATCGTTCTCCTTGCGCATCTGCTCGATGGCGGTGGTCATGTCCTCGGGGGAGATCGTGCCGCCTGACGTATACCGCGAGAGGAATTCCTCCACCCGGCCGGAACCCTTTGAGCTGTTACCCGGTCCGGAAGGATGCGAGGGGCGGGAGGACGAGACTCCACTCTTGGATCCACCTCCGGCGCTGTTGTTTTCGTCCGCCTGACCGTCCTTCCCGTTGGGCTTGGCGATCCACCCGAGGCCGAAGGCGACCCCGGCGGTCAGGACGAGAATTGGGATGAGAGCTGATTGTTTCATGGCATTCTATGGCTTCGTGGCCTTCCGGGACGTTTGCTATCATCTGGATAAACCACTCAAACAATGGGAAGTTACCTGGAGTTGCGAAAAAAAGCAGGGAATTCCGCAGGGTTCGGGACCGATTCGGGGCAGAAGAGGGTGAAATCGGGGGCGATCCGGGCCTGATCCCCGCAGGAGGGGGGCTGCCGGGCTCCTTCGTCCTGCCCCTGAATTCCGCTGGTGCCCCGGAAACGGACCCATAGGCTGCAGGAATGAAGCCCCTGCTCTTCCTGCATGTTCTCACCTTCCTTCTCCTGGGAAGTTCAACGGGTTGGGCAGACAAACCGAACATTCTGGTCCTGATCGTCGATGACCTGGGCTACGGCGATCTGTCCTCCTACGGAGCAAAGGATCTGAAAACACCCTCCATCGACAAGCTCATGGCAGCCGGGATGCGCTTTGATTCCTTTTACGCCAACTGCCCGGTCTGTTCTCCCACCCGGGCGGCCCTTTTGAGCGGGCGCTATCAGGAACTGGTGGGAGTGCCCGGGGTGGTGCGCACCCATGCGCCCAACAACTGGGGCTACCTGGCGCAGGATGCCATTTTACTTCCCCAGGTTCTCAAGCCGGAGGGCTACCACACTGCCATCATCGGGAAGTGGCATCTTGGCCTGGAGGAGGAGAACCAGCCCACCCGGCGGGGCTTTGACTTCTTCCACGGCTTCCTCGGGGACATGATGGACGACTACTACCACCATCGTCGGCATGGAAACCATTACATGCGGCGCAACGAGGAACCGGTGCACCCCAAAGGGCACGCCACGGATATCTTCACCCGGTGGGCGGTTGACTACCTGAAAGAGCGTGCCCGGGTGGTTTCAAAACCCTCGGGACAGGCCAACCCGTTCTTTCTCTACCTAGCCTACAACGCTCCCCATACCCCCATCCAGCCACCAGCTGATTGGCTGGCCAGGGTGAGGCAGCGTGAAGCGGGGATCAGCGCGCAGCGGGCAAAGCTGGTGGCCCTCATCGAGCACATGGATGATGGTATCGGGAAGGTGATGCAGGCGCTTGAGAAGACAGGGTTGTCGAAGAATACGCTGGTCGTTTTTGTCTCCGATAATGGGGGGCAGGCCAATGTGGGAGCGAGTAACGGGACGTTGCGCGGAGAAAAGCAGGAGATGTACGAGGGGGGCCTGCAGGTGCCCGCCTGTGCGGTCTGGCCCGGGAAGATCAAGGCGGGTGGGCGCAGCCGGTTCGTGGCGGCCACCATGGATATTTTTCCCACTGTGGCCGCGGCTGCCGGAGCCGCGATCGAACACCCGATCGATGGTCGCTCCTTCCTTCCGCTTCTCCTCGGCGAAGATCAGGCGGGCTTTGACCGCGATCTCTTTTTCACCCGTCGGGAAGGCGGGGAGCGCTACATGGGGGAGTGCATCTGGGCCATGCGGCGTGGAAACTGGAAACTGGTCAAGAACACGCCCATGACGCCTTGGGAACTATTTGACCTTGCGAAGGACCCGGGGGAAACGACCGACCTTTCCAAGGGCAACCGCAGGAAGTTTCGCGAGCTGGCAGGTGCCATGCGGGTGCATATCCAGCGCGGGGGCGCCGTTCCCTGGCAGAAGTTGGAGCGGTAGGAGCTGTCTACCGGATACGATGGGAGGTCCCACCGGGGCCCCAGAAAGGGTGGGCGCATCGCTCGAAAGTGCGATCTTTAGGCCTTTTGGAGCGGGAATTTGAAACTTTCGGAGGAAAGGCGTGAGGATCTCGAATTTTTGCCGTAGTCCTCCTTCCTCAGAACTCTGAAATCCATGATGACACGCCCGTTCCTCGCCCTGCGGATTGCCGCCCTCGCCTCCCTAGTTGGTTTCGCGAATGTGCAACCCGTGACAGCCGCCCTCACCCTCGAGAAGCAAGACAGAATCTGCATTATCGGGAGTGGTCTGGCGGACCGCATGCAGCACGATGGTTGGCTGGAGACCGTTTTCCACTCTGCCTATCCGAAGCACTACCTGACCATCCGGAACCTCGGCTACACCGGCGACACGGTGTGGAGTCGACCCCGCAACAGCGGCTTTCCCTCCCAGGACCAGTACCTGAAGGACCTCAAGGCGGACGTAATCTTCATCATGTTCGGGTATAACGAGTCCTTCGGCGGAGAAGGGGGACTCGGTAAGTATCGCGATGAACTGGGTAAGCTGGTGGATCACTACCGCAACATGAAGCCCAACGGGAAGGGTGCGCCGAAGATCGTGCTCTTCACCCCCATCGCGCACGAGGACCTGGGGAGCCCCAACCTGCCGGACGGCAAGGCCAACAATTCCCGTCTCGCCCTCTATGCGGCAGCCACCCGGGAAGTGGCGGAAGCCAAGAAAGCGGAGTTCGTCGACCTGTTCTCGAGTTCGGCCGAACTCTTCCGGGCCTCCAATGTTCCTCTCACCATCAATGGCATCCACCTTAACCCGGAAGGGAACCGCCGCATGGCGGAGGTGATCGCCCGCAGTCTCCTGGAGAGGGAGATCCCCGCTTCGCCGAGCCTGGAGAAGGTGCGCAAGGTGGTGTTGGACAAGAACTGGCACTGGCACAATCGTTACCGGGCCACAGACGGTAACGACGTGTGGGGTGGGCGCTCCGGGCTCAAGTTCGTGGACGGCCAGAGCAACAAGGACGTCCTCTGGCACGAACTTTCCATGATCGATGTCATGGTGGCAAACCGGGATATGGCGGTCTGGGCCGCGGTGGGGAACCACAAGCACGAGATCGATGACAGCAACGTCCCGGCCCCCATTGGGGTGAAGTCCAATGTGGGAGGCAAGAGCAGGAGCTCCAACGCAGGGAAGGAAGGCAATCTCAAGGGCTATAACAGTGGCAAGGAAGGCCTCGCCAAGCTCACCGTGCCGGAGGGAATGGAGGTCAAGCTCTTCGCCGACGAGAAGATGTTTCCCGAGCTGGTCAACCCGGTGCAGATGGCGGTGGACACCAGGGGCCGGCTCTGGGCGGCCGCATGGCCGACCTATCCCAAGTGGGAACCCCTGAAGAAGATGGACGACCGACTCCTCATCCTGCCCGATGAGAACCGGGACGGGGTGGCCGACAAGTGCATTACCTTTGCCAGGGTGCACAACCCGACGGGCTTTGAATTCTGGAATGGTGGCGTCCTGGTGGCCTCCCAGCCGGATGTCCTGTTCCTCAAGGACACCGACGGAGATGACGTCGCAGACGTGCGGATTCGCCTTCTCCAGGGGATCGGCTCCGCTGATACCCACCATGCGGCCAATGCCTTCGCGATGGGGCCTGATGGGGCGTTCTACTGGCAGAGCGGGGTCTTCTTCCGTAACTCCCATGAGCATCCCTGGGGACCGCCTCTTCATAGTGGAGCTTCTGCCATGTTCCGCTTCGACCCGCGGCAATACACCGTGACCGTGCATGCGGGGAACAGCCCGAATCCGCACGGGGTCTGCTTCGACTACTGGGGTCGTCACTATGCCAACGACGGCACCGGGGGCCGCTCCTACCAAGTGCGTCCCGAGGGCAAGGGATTCAGGATGCATGGGCTGGTCAAGAAGGAGGTTCGCCCGGTGGCGGGCTCCGGGGTGGTTTCAAGCGCCAACTTCCCCGATGAATGGCAGGGGGACTACATCCTCGCCAACACCATCGGCTTCCTCGGGGTGAAGCAGTATGATCTTGAGCCCAAGAACGACCAGGATCACATGTGGGGGGAGCCCCGCCAGGACCTCATCAAGAGTTCCGACAAGAACTTCCGTCCCTCGGACGTGGAATTCGGTTCCGATGGGGCGCTCTACGTATCCGACTGGCACAATGTCATCATCGGGCACATGCAGCACAACATCCGCGACCCCTCGCGGGATCACCTGCATGGCCGGATCTACCGGGTCACCCACAAGGGCAAGCCGCTGCAGAAGGCGGTCAAGGTCAATGGGGCTTCCCTCGACGAACTGATGGCAAACCTCGAGCACCCGGTGGACGGGATACGCTACCGGACCCGGATCGAGCTCAGTGAGCGCAGGACCAAGGACGTGATCGCCGCCTGCCAGAAGTGGGCCAAGAAGTGGGATCCGGCCAAGAAGGAACACGCCCACCACCTCCTCGAGGCCCTCTGGGTGCACCAGCAGCACAACGTGCGGGACGGGGAACTCCTCGGCAAGGTCCTGAATTCCCCGGTGTCCCACGCCCGGGTGGCGGCCAAGACGGTCCAGCACCTGTGGTACACCGCGGATCCCACCAAGGGTTCTGCCGCGGTGGAGGCGGTGAAGGTGACCAAGAACGACCCTCCCGGGGTCTTCAAGGACACCGACGAGGCCACCGATGTGCGCGTCGGCACCCTGCTTGAGCAGCTCAAGTTCGACCTCAAGGAGTTCGAGGTGAAGGCCGGCAAGAAAATCCGCATCCACTTCAAGAACTCCGACTACGTGCCCCATAACCTGGTGATCGTGAAGCCGGGGGCCGCCAATGGGGTGGGGGAAGCCGCCATCAAGCTCGGCGAAGCCGGTTTCAAGGCCCACTGGATTCCCAAGTACGATGGTATCCTCGCCTCCTCCAAGCTCCTGGACTTTGGCAAGACCGAGGTGCTCGAATTCACGACGCCCAAGGAAGCCGGGAACTACGAGTTCGTCTGCACCTTCCCCGGGCACCACATCCTCATGCGGGGGGTGATGAAGGTCAAATAGACCGGAGGGCGGAGCTACAACCAGTCTTCAGGTGGCGCGGGTGGGAACCCGCGCCGCTTTTTATGGAGTGACGGGAGTCAGGCTTCTCAAGCAACCCTGGCCCGGGGCGGGCGGGGAGGAGGCTCCTTTCGCGGGGTTGATCAGCAAATCGGGTAAGAAGATAAAGGCTACGCTTGTCGGGGTGAAGGGAGACAAGGCCGTTCTCAAGATGACCAATGGATGGATCTACCGCTACCCGATCGACGATCTCAATGCGGAGAGCCAGAAAAGGGTGAGAGACTTCGCCGCGAAGGCAGGGGAGTGATTCCTGCCGGAAGACAGGTCCGGTCCTAGCGCACCCTTGCAGGCTTGAGCCCCGCCGCTCCCAGTCGTTTCTCGAAGGCCTTCCGCTGTCCCGCGAGGGTCTTGGCGGACTCCGTATCGCGAGCCCGGTTGGTGAACTGCCCGGGATCGTTCTTCATGTCGTAGAGTTCCTCGCTGCCATCCTTGTAGCGGGTGTAGGTCCAGTTGGCGGTGCGCATCGAGGTGCCGCTGCCGTGGATGGAGAGGGCGCTCTCCTTCACCCGGGCGGCAGGATCGCGGAGGATGGGGAGGAGGCTCGTTCCGTGCAGACCCTTGGGAGCCTGCAGGCCGGCAAGACGGGAGAGGGTGGGGAAAAGGTCGACCAGTTCCACCAGCGATCTGCTGCGACCGGCCTTGCCTCCGGGCAGGGAGATGAGGAGGGGGACGCGCAGGACTTCCTCATGGAGGTTGCTCTTCTGCCAGAAGGTGTGCTCCCCGAGGTGGTAGCCGTGGTCACTGGTGAAGACGATGGCGGTCTTGGCACGCAACTTGAGGCGATCGAGTTCCGCCAGAATACGGCCCACCTGCTCGTCCATGAAGGAGACCGATGCGTAGTAGGCCGACCACATGCGCTTCTGGTTGTCGGGGTATTTTGCGATGCCGTTCAGTCCGGAGCGGCTCTTGGTCAGGGCGAGCTTGGGCATGTCGTCCAGGTCGTTGGGAACGGCCCTGGGGAGCACCATGTTTTTCCAGGGATAGGGCTCGAAGTACTGCCTGGGTTGCACCATGGGATAGTGCGGCCGGACAAATCCGGCGGCCAGGAAGAAGGGCTTCTCCTGCTTCCCGTGCTTACGGAGGAGGGCAATGGTCCTGGTGGCCGTCTTGTGGTCCGGCTGGTCGGATCCATCGCCCTCATAGCTCACCGAGACGAACATGCGATGGGGCATGCCAGTTGACTGGCGATCCTCCGGTTTGGCGGTGAAGACGTTGAGATTGAGGCAGGCATAGTCCCCGGGGGTGTGGGCCTCCTGGCCCTGGGAATTGAATTTCTCGGTCCAGGAAGAGGGAATATCGAGTCCGTCGGTTCCCGCGATGATGTCGCCGGGTACGCGCATGTGATAAATCTTGCCGACCCGGGCGCTGTAGAAGCCGTTGTCCTTGAAGTGTTGACCGAGATTCACCCGCCCCTTGGCCCCGTGGTAGCGGCTGTGCATGAACGAAGTGCGGGAGGGATTGCAGGCCGTGCCCTGGCAGTAGGCCCGCTCGAAGACCACCGACTGTGCGGCGAGCTTGTCGAGATGGGGGGTCCGGCAGACCGGGTCTCCATAACAGCCGAGCACGCTGGCTTTGAGGTCATCGGAGATGAGAAAGAGGACGTTCTCGATCTTCGGATCTGCCTGGGCCGTTACGCCCAGAACGAGAAAGGCAAGGTAGCGAACGGAGGTCATGATTGTTCTACGGGAGACTGGGGGCGTTGTTTTCCGGGGGGGGGGTTGCAGCAATTCCGAGAAGCCACAGAACCGCCTGGAGGTTGCCTGCGGGAGACCGGGAAGGGGATCCTGATGGGAAAGATAACGGCGGCAGATCCGGAAAAACGCATCCTCCTCCCTGGCGCGCAGGATCTCGTGGTCGAAACCCGGATCGAGCCCCTGGGTGATATAGCTCAGATAGCGCTTCATTTTCTGGACCTGCCTGTCGCCACGGTAGGCTTTGCTCTGTTCGCGGGCTGTTTCCTCCCAGAGCTGTTCGATGTAGTCGAGGAGGTCCCGGCCGACGGGAACGGGAATCGATCCCCCGCCAAAGGCGGCGCGCAACTGGCTGAAGAGCCAGGGGTTGCGAATGGCGCCCCGGCCCAGCATGAGACCCGCCGCCCCGGTCTGTTCCCGTAGCGCGCACCCGGTTTCCACGTCCACGATATTACCGTTGGCGATGACCGGG
>JAAZXD010000053.1:12326-12586 GCA_014240355.1 Roseibacillus sp.
CCTGACCGTGCGACCGTGGATGGCGAGGCCGTCGATGCGGTGTCGCTGGAAGACCTCCAGCAGGTCCTCGAATTCCCGCGGGTCGTCGTAGCCCACGCGGGTCTTTACCGTGAAGCGACCCTGCACGGTTTCGCGCAGGGCCTCCAGGATCCGGTCGACCTTGGCCGGATTGCGCAGGAGCCCTCCCCCGGCATCCTTGCGGCAGACCACGGGAGCGGGGCACCCCAGGTTGAGGTCGATCCCGGCCACCGCGTGTTCCT
>JAAZXD010000540.1 GCA_014240355.1 Roseibacillus sp.
ATTATGCCTGGGGTGCGAACGATCCTGCCACTGCGGTCGCGCACCTGGATGAGATTCCGGAGCGCTACTTCGAGGGATTCCTCGGCAACATGATCCCTGGTCTGGCGAGTGTCGATCCGCAGGCTGCCATCGATGTTTTCTCCGGACTGGATCCGGGAGTGGCCTCGAGGGTGCAGCGAAGGCTCTTTGAAGGATTGATCGACAACGACGTGACAGTGGCCACGAACTTTATCTATGATGTCACCGATCCGGAGGCCTACAACTGGCGACCGATGGACACTCTGACCCGTGAGATCGTGCGGGACCAGGGCCTGGAGGTGACCCTGGACTGGGCTACGGAGTTGCCCGATGGAGCGCTGCGATCGAGTGCATGGAGCGCTGCGTTCGCGCACTGGGGATCGCGGGAACCGGAGGGTGCGATCGAATCGATTATGGAGATGGAACCGTCCTCGGACCGGAATCAGGCCCTCAACGGATTTACCGCCGCCTTTGCCCATCAGGATGGCTCCCTGGCAGTGGAGTGGGCAAATGAGATCACGGAACCAGGATTGCGGCAGGGAGCTCTCACCCGGGTGTTCACGCAGTTTCACCGGCAAAACCCGCAGGCTGCCGCAGAGTCTTTCAGTTCGATCGATGTTCCCCGAAGCGTGTGGCATGAGGCGACCGGGCAGGCGTGGTCGGGCGCGGGGCAGGGGGAGAGCAGCGCGACGGGTGGCTCTGCTGCTGAGAGCGCTCCCGCTGCGAACTAGCACTCGTCAGCATATCCGGCATGTCGATGCGCCAGTTCCGATTGCAATAGTCGGATGAAGGGCAAAAGGTGCGTGCGCGTGCCAGCCCGTTCAGTTGGGCTGTTCCTGTCCCGGGGGCGGGTCTGATGGAGGGTCGGGGGAAGCTGCCTGCGTGCCAAACGCGTAGAGCTTGGCCCCGTACATCAACTCGAACCGCAACCGGACGGACTTTCCTGCAAGGCTGCTGATACTGCTCTTCCCTCTTCGCCAGTTGACGACTGCATCCGTCGTGTTGGTGGTGTGAATCCGGTCGCAATCGTCCAGCGCGAATCCGGGGAGCGGCTTTCCGTCCGCATCCTGAATCTCGACCCGGACCAAACCCAGGGATGAAGTCTCGACGTTGAGGTGCAGGCTATCCCCTGAAAACCGCAGCACAGGAGTGGTGAATTCGCCGCGGGGATAATCCGCCTCCAGGGCCGTGAAACCATCCTTGCGAAAAATCACCCGTGAAAGGACTTTGCCCTTCTCACGGCCCTTGATCGGTAAAGGCAGCCCGTGATCGGCGGAGGCGACGTAGTAAAGCCACATCTCCTCACCTTTCACGATAAGACCGCGAACCGGATACAGTCCTCCCCAGTCGAACTGCCCTTTCCGGCCAAGCGGAACCAGCGGCTTGCGATCATAGCGATTCCACTTGATCCCGTCCCGACTGGCGGCGAATCCGATGTCGATCGGGCCGTCGTTGAGAACTTCGTTGGGCTTGTTCGTGGGGAGGTGACTCAGGTCCTCCGCCATGAACCACTGCTGGTAGTGGAGATAGCGGTTGGGGAACATGACGTAGGCGTCCTGGGCGTGCGGATACTTGATGACTTGCGGCATGTAGAAGTCGCCTACTCCCACGCCGTCCATGATGGGATCGTTCTCGTCGGGAGCCAGCACGATTTCCCCCGTCGTGAAGCGCTTCAGGTCCTTGGAGGTGCAGCGACGCACACAGCGGAGATGGTTGTTCTGGTTATGAAAGCGCGAGTTCTTGAAATACTCCTTGTGCTGAGGCGGGGGTTCAAACTCCAGGTTAGCCCGCACGTAGGCCACGTAGCACTCGTACTTTTCATCCCAGAAGCACACGTTCTGGCTGTCCATTCCGCGTGGGAAATTGATCTGCTGGGGGAAGGGGTGCGGCTTCAGTGTTTTCCATTTACTTCCATCCGCGGTGGCATAAATCCTGTTCTGCATCCCCGAGACCACCTTGTAGCGCTCTTCGGGTGGCGCCTTGGGGTCCTTGAAGACAACCCCATTGGGGCGTTCCGGGACACTCCAGTAGATGCCGT
>JAAZXD010000541.1 GCA_014240355.1 Roseibacillus sp.
GCTACCAGATGGTCCTGCACGAGGTCCAGCCGGGCTGGACCATCACCCGCGAATGGGAAGGCTACTCCATCGAGGCCGACGTGGCCTTCAGCGAAATCGACCCCGCTGACTACCTCGGCATCTTCTTCAGTGGAGGCCGGGCCCCGGAATACATCCGCTACGACGAGGACCTCGTCCGCATCACCCGGCACTTCTTCGAGGAAAATAAACCGGTCGCCTCCGTCTGCCACGGGGTTGAGATCCCCGCCTTTGCCGACTGCGTCCGGGACCGCCGGATGGCCACCGTTCCCAAGTGCCGGTTCGACCTCGAGGTCTGCGGGGGCGTTTTCGTCGATGAGCCCTGCGTGGTGGACGGAAACCTCATCAGCGGCCGCACCTACCACGACAGCGGACACTTCGTCGGGAAGTGGATCGCCCTTCTTGAGGAAGCCCGGGCCGCGGCCACCGGTTGAATTCCCCCCGTTCCGGACGATTCCCCCTTCCCCATCCCTTGAATCCCTCTACACTCCCGCCGTGAAAACCATGCGCTTATCCCTCATCCTCACCACCTTTGCCCTCTCTCTCGCCCTCCCGGCCCACGCCGACAAGGAACTGCCTGTCATCCACAAGGAAGACTTCTCCAAGGATGCCAGCGCCTGGCAGACCACTGACGACAGCAAGTGGAAACTCACCACCGTGGAGGGCAACCAGGTCTTTGAACTCCTCGGCGTCTCCAAGTATCGTCCCCCCTTCCGCAGTCCCCACAGCATTGCGCTCCTGAAGGACAGGATCGTGGGTTCCTTCATCCTCACCGCCCGGATCCAGACCACCCAGACCTCCCGGGGGCACCGTGACCTCTGCTTCTTCTTCAACTACCAGGATCCCTCCCACTTCTACTACCTCCACCTCGGAGAAAAGCCCGACCCCAACTCGAGCCAGATCTTCATCGTCAACCATGCCGCCCGCAAGAACCTCATCCTCACCAAGGAAGGCATCCCCTGGAAGAACGGCCAATTCCACGACCTCAAGATCGTGCGCGACGTCGAGAGTGGAAAAATCGACGTCTACTTCGACGACATGGAGAAGCCCGTGAAGTCGGCGGTGGACAAGACCTTCACCTGGGGACAGGTCGGCATCGGCTCCTTCGACGACAGGGGCTACTTCGACGACATCGTCCTGCGCGGGGTCAAGATCAAGAAGGGGAAGGCCGAGGGCCTGCATCCCAAGAAATGATCCACGCTTGCCACCCCCGCACCCCTGCGCTAAGTCTCCGCCCAGATGCTCGGTTAACTCAGTGGTAGAGTGCATCCTTCACACGGATGAAGTCACTGGTTCAAATCCAGTACCGAGCACCATCTCTCCCCTGACGGACTGGACGCCCCCTGTCAGTTGAGCGTCCCGGGAGATATCGCCTCGCACCCTGCGGAAAACCACCAGCGGCCTAAATCCGTACTCTGTAAATTCGATTTCCCTTAGACGGATTGTCTATATACCGTGGGGGTAGCGCTGCACATTACCATGAACATACTCTCCTCCACTCATTCACCCGCCAGGCGGGTTGCCCTCTTCTCGATCCTCTGCCTCTGCCCGGTCGCAGCCACTCTACGTGCCGCCCCGGATTCAATCGTCCAGGAAGTGACCTTGGAGAATGAGACTGTAACCATGCGCCTTACGCGGCAGGACCTCCGCGGTGCGCACTTCGACTACAGGTCACAGCAGGCCGGGGGCGGATTCCGTCGTCTCATTCCCGTTCCCGAGCGCTCCTACCTGGGGACCGTGGACGGGGCTCCGGGCGCCGTATCCTGTGGCATCCAACTTGACGACGGCACCTTCAAGGGCGCTATCCTGTTCGAACGGGGCACTACTTGGTACACCCTTCGCGAAAGCGTGATCCGAACCCAGGCGCTCCCCTACGAGAACTTTACCGATTACAGGTTTCCTGTCGGACCGACCGTCACCTCAGGCCAGGGAGGCTCCCGGATGCATGCCTTCGACCTCGCTGTTGACGTTTCCAGCAACTATTACACTCAGGCCGGGAACCAACCAGCACCTGCCCTGGAGCGGGTGGAATTC
>JAAZXD010000542.1 GCA_014240355.1 Roseibacillus sp.
CTTGCCCTTCTCATCGGCACCCTCGCGATCACCCACGCTGACATCTACAAGATCCGCATCGACCCGCACTGGGCTCCCGATGGATCCTGGATGTGGTATCGCAACGATCTGGCAAAGGGCGAACGCGAGTTCATCCTGGTCGACCTGAAAAAAGGGCTGCGCCAGCGAGCCTTCGATCACGACAAGTTGGCCGCCGCCCTCAAGGAAACCGGTGCGGGTGAACCCGGGGCCACTCAACTGCCACTTGAAGATCTGAGCTTTGATCTGCGGAACGGAACCACCTCATTCCGCATGCAGGGGAAATGGTACCGGTCCGACCTCGGGAACTACCGGATTGAATCCATCGAGAAACCACAGGTTCCAGCCCCTGCGCCCAAGGAGGGGGAGAAAGAGGATCCACCTCAAGGCAAACCCTACCGTGCAAGCCGCGAAGTCTCTCCGGACGGCCGGTGGCGGGCCTACGTCAAGGACCACAACCTCTGGGTCCGCGCCAGGGAGGAGGAATCCGAAGAGATCCAACTCTCCACCGACGGAGCAGCCGGGAACAGCTACCAGGCTCCTTTCTGGGCTCCCAACTCAAACAACCTGGCAGCCTTTCGCGTCCAACCGGGTAAAGTGGGCGAGGTTCACATGGTCGAATCCTCTCCCCGAAAAGGGGGCCGGGCCAACCTGCATACCCGCCGCTACGCTCTGCCCGGCGACAAGTTCCCCATTCACGAGCTCAACTGGTTTGACCTCGCCGGGCGCGAGCACCGGAAACCGGAAGTGGACCTCATCGACTTCCACGGCCCTCATCTTCGCTGGACCGAAGACGGCCGGCATTTCCGCTATGAGAAAATCGATCGTGGACACCAGCGGTTTCGCATCATCGAAGTGGACATCTTCACCGGAAAACACCGGAACATCATCGACGAGCAGACCAAGACTTTCATCTGGACAGAACACGCATTGAGACTGGGAATGCCACGGATCAATTGGCTCCAGCGCACGAAGGAGATACTCTATCTTTCCGAGAAGGACGGCCACCGGCACATCTACCTTGTCGACATCGCAACCGGCACGATGAAATCGGTCACCACGGGCGAATTTGTGGTGCGTTACGTGGACAAGGTGGACGAGGAAAAACGACAGATCTGGTTCCGCGCAAGCGGAAGGCACAAGGATCAGGACCCCTACCTCAAACACTTCTACCGCGTCAATTTCGACGGGACCGGTTTTACGGCTCTCACTGAGAGCGATGGCGATCATGAAATCCGTTATTCGCCGGATCGGAAGTTCATCATCGATACCTATTCCCGGATCGATCGTGCTCCCGCCCACGAGTTGCGCCGCGTTTCCGACGGCAAGCTCGTCTGCAAACTGGAGGAAACTGATATCAGCGAACTGGTGGCCACTGGATGGGAGCCACCTGAGGTCTTCTCCGCCAAGGGCCGCGACGGAACAACCGACATCTGGGGAATCGTGTGCAAGCCCGCCGATTTCGACCCCTCCGTGAAATATCCGATCCTTGAGGACATGTATGCCGGTCCTCACGACTCCTACGTTCCCAAGCGCTGGAACCCGGGTCGGCGCTACTCGGGATGGACCGATATGGGATTCGTCGTGATCAAGGTGGACGGGATGGGAACTGCCAATCGCTCCAAGGCCTTTCACGACATGTGCTGGAAGAACCTGAAGGATGCCGGCTTCCCCGATCGCATTCTCTGGCACAAGGCCGTGGCGAAGAAGTATTCTTGGTACGACACCTCCCGGGTGGGGATCTACGGCGGGTCCGCCGGGGGTCAGAGCTCGACTGGGGCGCTACTCTTTCACCCTGAGTTCTACAAGGTCGCCGTTTCCGCTTGTGGATGCCACGACAACCGCATGGACAAAGCCTCCTGGAACGAGCAGTGGATGGGGTATCCCGTCGGGCCACATTACTCCGCTAGCTCGAACATTGATAACGCCCATCGCCTGCAGGGCAAGCTGATGCTGATCGTCGGCGAACTGGACAAGAACGTTCCCCCGGAATCAACGTTCCGGCTG
>JAAZXD010000543.1 GCA_014240355.1 Roseibacillus sp.
GGCTGTTTCCGAGGGAGTACTCGCCATCGGGCATACCCGCTGCAGCCATGCAGTCGGTTACCAGGACCATGCGCTCAGGTCCCAGACAGCGAAAGGCATTTAGAACCATCGTCGGGTGGACGTGGATGCCGTCCACGATCAAGGAGCAGGAGAGGGAGGGGTTAGCCATACAGCGTCCGGCGATACCCGGTTCACGGTGGTGTAGCGGCGACATCGCGTTGAAGAGGTGCGTGACCATTTGTGCACCGGCTTCAACACACTCCGAGAGGCCCGAATGGTCCTTGGCGTGTCCAATGGATACACACACGCCTGCAGCGCGAAGTTGAGCTGTGGCCTGTACGGCGCCGCGTCGAGCGGGTGCCAGGGTCAGGAGTTTCAGATGCCCCCGTGCTGCGTCGATCAGTGCCTGCACGTGTTCGGCATCGGGATCTTGAAGGTGATCGATTGGATGCGCACCCGGCACTTCCAGGAATGGGCCTTCCAGGTGAATGCCCAGGGGGCGAGCACCTATTCCATCCCAGGTTTCTATCCAGTCGGCAAGAGCAGCCGTTTGGTCCAAGAGATCTGCGAGGGGCGCGCTGATAAGTGTGGGGAGAAAAGCCACCGCACCTCCAGACCAGACCGTTCGGGCAACCGTGTTCAGGGCTTCAGTTGTGCCCTCCTCCACACCCCGACCGCCGGCACCATTGACTTGCAGGTCAATCAGTCCGGGGAGGAGGCAGCCCTCGAGTGTCAGTGTTCGGTCGGCGCCGGTACTGAGAGCTTGTGCTCCGACAGAGACGACCCGGTTGTCCTCTAGGAGGACGGGGCCCGTTTGCATGGAATCTGCACCTGAATACTCGTCCGCTTGCAGCAGTAGGCGTCCCATGTCCATGCGAGAATACAGGGGCGCAGCAGGACTCACCAGTACCCTTGCACGGAGGCCCACGGGCAGCGGACAATCAGGGGTATGGAATGGTTCTCCTCCTGGTGGCCAGCATTCCTCCTGGCCCTAGATCTGTGCCTGCGGCTTGCCGTTGTCGTGCAGATCATCATGCGTGGGCCACGGTCATCAGATTCATCGCGGGCCTGGATTCTCATGGTGGTGTTCTTGCCCCTGGTCGGCATCCCCATTTGGCTCCTCCTTGGGGAGGCCCGGCTGGGGCGTCGCCGCCGCGAACGGTATCGATCCATCGCGGATCGCGTCGCCGATCAGGTAGCGCGGCTAGGACCCATACCCGAGTATCGAGCCGAGGCCGCAGAGTATGGTCCCACTATTGCGTTGGCCGAAGCGGTGGGAGGAACACCTCCGCGTAGCGGGAATGAGCTTGAGCTTACAGGGGATTCGATGGAGTTCATCGACCGACTCGCGGATGACATTGAATCCGCGCAGAGTTCCTGCCACCTGCTCTTTTACATCTTTGTTGAAGATGAAGCGGGCTGGCGTATTGGGGAGGCGCTCAAGTCAGCAGCTAGTCGAGGTGTGTCTTGCCGGCTCTTGCTGGACAGCGTGGGTTCACGACCGTTCCTGAGGTCAGGTTACGTGGACACCTTGAGGGAGACGGGAGTCGAGGTTGTAGAGTCTCTGCCCGCAAATCTCGTCCGAATGCTCTTTGCCCGCGTGGACCTACGAAATCATCGCAAGATCGCAGTAGTGGACGGGCGCGTGGGCTACACGGGATCCCAGAACATTGCCGCCGCGGCCTATGCCCTCAAGCTGGAGTTCGCACCCTGGGTCGATTGCATGCTGCGGATTCGCGGCCCTGTCGTCGGAGATCTACAAGCGATCTTTGTGCGCGACTGGTTTTTGGAAAACGAAGAGCCTCTCGAGGCACTCCTTGCCGAGATTCCCGAGCCGCGCCCAGGCGGTGTGCCCGTACAGATTCTTCCCACCGGCCCAAACAACGACAACGAAGCCTTGGCCCAGCTGGCTCTGGCATCTTTTCACGGAGCTCAAGAAGAGTTGATTCTGACAACGCCCTACTTCGTTCCTGGGGAGGCCGAAGTCGTTA
>JAAZXD010000544.1 GCA_014240355.1 Roseibacillus sp.
AGGCAATATGCTTGCCGTCCGGGGAAATGGCGGGGCGGATGTCCATGATAGTGTTGTTCGTAAGCCGTTTTTCGTCGGAGCCATCTGCACTCATCGAGTAGATCTCATAGTTGTTCTCCCGCGAGTTGCTGAAAACGATGGTTTCGCCATCAGGCGTAAAGCTCGGCCAGTTGCTTACTCCCTGGGACTGGGTCAGCTGCTTCTTGTCCTTGCCGTCCACCTGGACAGACCAGAGTTGCTGCGGTCCGGTCTCCGCAAAGGCGTAGACCACGCGCTGGCTGTCAGGAGTAAAGACCGGACTTCGCGTTCCGCCCCGTCCGGAGTGGGTGATGTACACGTCTTTCCTCGTTTCCAGGTTCCGGATGACCAGCTTGGCGGTCAGGTTGCCGGTACACTCGGTCACCGACAGGAACTTGCCATCAGGGGAGAGCTTGGGCTCGATGTGATGCTTGTCGCCCACATCCGGGACAAACGGCTCGGTTTTGCCGGTTTCGAGGTTGAGTTTGAGCACCCGGACGAGGTCATCCTGCTCATCGTAGCCGAAGAGAAGGGCCTTGCCACCTTCCACGAAATGAGGATCGCGCTTCAGGATGCCGTCGTTGGTAAGCTGCCTGGGTTCGCCCCCACACGCGCCCTGGAAAATGAGCAATGCCAGGCCGAGAAAGACCATGCGAGTCCTTCGATCCAGCCTTGGAACCATAGGAGGGAAAAAGCAGGTCTGGCTAGAGAAGATCATGAATCATCTGCCCTCCATCCAGAACTTTCATTTCCGCCCGCTGCTGGGCTCCCACCCCGCAGAGCTCCGCAATGGTCGTGCCGGCCATGAGGGGTGTGATCGGCGCCGTGACAGGATGCTCCGCCCTTGCATCACTCTCACCGATCGTGCGCCCCGGCTGCACCCCGGCACCCGCCCAGATGGAGAAATAACAATGCTGATGGTGCTCGCGGGACGCCCGTTTGCTGATCTTGGGTGTCCGCCCGAACTCCCCCATTGCGACTACCAGGGTATCCTCCATCATTCCCCGGTCATCAAGGTCATCAAGGAGGGCCGAAAAGGACCGGTCAAAGATCGGGCAGTGCCGATCCTGCAGAAGTTCGAAGTTGTAGATGTGGGTGTCCCAGCCCCAGTCGCCATTCGGGGTGAAGGTCTCCACATACTCCGACCAGTTGACCTGGATGTAGGGCACGCCCACCTGCGCCAGCCGGCGGGCAAGCAGGCAGCTCTGTCCGAAGGCCGTCTGCCCGTAGCCTTCGCGGGTCTTCTCCTTCTCCCGCGTCAGGTCAAAGGCATTCTTGGCCTTCGGGTCAGTCAGCAGCCCATAGGCAGCCTGATGGGTCTTCTCCCAGTCTTCAATGTGCGCTCCATCGAGCGTGCGATGGGCCGCGTCCAGCTTATCGAAGAGCTGCCTGCGGTCCTGAATGCGGTTGGGCGTGATCCCATCCAGCATCTTGAGCGTGGGAATATTCACCTCGCCGTGCTGGGAACAGCTCACCAGGAACGGATCGTAGGCCTTACCCAGGGTTCCGCCCCCGTAGCCCTCGATGCGCCGCGGCAGATCACGTGGAATTCCCCGTCCGAGGTAGAAAAAAGGAGGAAGCGTACCGGTGTCTCCCCGGTGCTTTGCGATGATCGCCCCGAAGTTGGGATGAACGGTGGGGGACTCCTTGAAGCCGGTTACACCGATCGTCCCCGCACCGGGATGCCCGCCGTCAGTGGTCACCATCGAACGGATCAGCGAAAACTTGTCATTACGCTGCGCAAGACGCGGCAGCATCTCGGTGAAGTGCACGCCGGGAATCTTTGTCCTGATCGTCCCGAACGGTCCCCGATACTCCATGGGAGCGTCCGGCTTGGGGTCAAACGTATCAATGTGACTGGGGCCACCCCAGAGCCAGAGCAGAATTACCGACTTGGCCCGTGCCCGTTCCTGCGCAGCCTGCACCTCTAACAGACTGGGCAACCCCGCCCCCATTGCGAAGGGG
>JAAZXD010000545.1 GCA_014240355.1 Roseibacillus sp.
CCTCGACGAGTGCAAATCCTCCTCCCTGGATCATAAAGCCGTCGATCACACGGTGAAAGATGAGTCCGTCATAGAATCCTTCGTTCACGTAGTTCAGGAAGTTCCCGGTGGTGAGGGGAGCCTTGGCCGGATCGAGCTCAAGGATGATGGCGCCGTGGGAAGTCTCCAGGGTGACCCTGGCTTTGGTTTCGGCCCCGGCGGTGGGAGCGGTGGGCTCGGGGGCCTTTTCGGCCCCGGCCTCGGGGGGCGTGGGCTCGGGGGTTTTTTCCGCCCCGGCCGCGGGAGGTGTAGACTCGGGATTCTTTCCGGTCTTGGGATCGCCGTTGTCACATCCGCTGAGGGTAACGGCGAGAGCGAGTCCTATGGCGCGTGCAGTCATGATCGCTTCGTCTAGCGCTCCAGAGGATGTTTGTAAACCGTGGGGCGTCGGGTCAGTTCCCGAATCCAGCAATGGATTGAACCGTATAGCGCAAAAACGCAGTTTTTGGAAGGGAGAACAGTGTTCTTCCTCCTGGAATGCCTTGACCGTGCAATTTTTCACTTTTCATGATCTGAAGAGGATTAAAATGTTGTTGGAATTGACATCGGGTCGGGGGCCTCTACCTGATAGCGGTAATTCCATGAGACTAGAAACCTCTGCCTCGAGAAGCGGCTTCACCCTGATTGAAGTTCTGGTGGTTGTGGCGATCATTCTCACTCTTGCAGCCATGACCTTCGTGGGAGTGGGCAAGATCACTGCCGCTGCACACAAGACCGGTTCAATCTCGGACATCAAGCAGCTGTCCGCCATTTCGCTTGCAGGAGCAGGAGACAACAACGGGATTTTCCCCAGGGTGCATTTTGTCACTGAAAACGGTGGGGCTCCATTCTGGTTCAGTTGGGAGTGGCGGGAGGATAACAAGATCACCCGGGACCTGGCCTACAATGCTTCCAATGAGTGTTGGACGACTGACGGCAAGGACAGCTGTCAGAGCAACATGGATCTCTGGAATTATGGAGGAGTGGATGAGGGTTCCTCCTCGCTATTCTCCTATGCCTGCGTGATCGACGATCCAGTTTGGACGGATAACGGGGAGTTCGTGCCACCGGAGGCGAAGGAGTGGGAGCGTATTCGCGATGACGTCTTCAACGAGGATGACGAAACGTATCGTTGGACCCCGACGCGAACTGGTGAGACGGTCGCCTATCCCATTCTCTGGGTTGATCTGGCTGTGGTCTGGAACAACCGGCAGATCGGCAACTACCAGGAGGATGAGAAGTTCAAGGGCGCGCACCTTGGGTTCATGGATGGTCACGTTGAGTGGCGCCAAGGCACCCAGGTGCGGCGGCGATTTGGTCGGCCGGGGTTGACGCTTTACTGGTAGACGGGTCTCCGGGAATGGGTGCGGGACGAGAGTCCGGTATTCTGCTGGAAGTGATTTGTTGAGAGCTCTCGCTACTCTCTCTTGAAACGTGGTGTGAGACGGGGAGAAAAATGAAGAGATTGAAGATTGTGGGAGTGATGGGTTCCGGCCGGCAGGAGCATGAGAACCTCTCCCTGGCCCTGGGCGAAATGCTGGCCCGTCTGGGTGTGCATCTCCTTACTGGAGGCGGATCAGGGGTCATGAGATCGGTGTCGAAGGGGTTCCGGTCCGTGGGGCGACGCCCTGGCCTCACTCTCGGGATTCTACCCGGCCTGACAGGGGAAGAGGCCCCGGAGTCGCCTCCGGGATATCCCAACGAGCATGTGGAACTCGTCATCCGGACCCATCTTCCTGGTCGGGGGGCAGAAGGAGGGACCGAACGTTCCCGCAACGCGATCAATATTGCGACAGCGGACGCAGTGATCATTCTGCCGGGAGGGGAAGGAACGGCTTCCGAGGCGGGGCTTGCCCAGCGGTTCCGGAAGCCGGTCATCGGTCTTGGAGGGGGAGGAGCGGCCCAGGGTGTAGCGCAGGCGGAGTCGCTGGAGCAGATCGAGCAGTTCCTGCGGGCGGTGCTGT
>JAAZXD010000546.1 GCA_014240355.1 Roseibacillus sp.
GGGGAACCAAGGGGTTGGCTTACCTCTTCTATCGGGAGAAAGGAGCTCCGGAGGAGAGCGCACTCAGGAAATCCAAGATCGACGGGATGGTCTACGGACAATTCAAACCGGAGGAGGGATCTCCTGCGGAAGCCCTCTTCCAGCGCATTCTCGATAATTTCAGGGGCGAACTGATCGAGTTGATTGAGTCGAGAGAGGACGAGGTGGAGAGCGGGGCGGAAGACGCCGGAGAGTCCCGGGGGGAGGACGGTTCAGAGGAGAATGGCTCCAAGGAGTAGATTTTCAGAGTTGCCAAGTGAGCCAAGGATGGTTAAAGCAGAAACAAGAAACCAATTGCGAAGGATACATGTCAGAATCAAGTGAAGAGAAGGTCAGGGGCATCATAGTGGAACAGCTCGGAGTGAACGCCGATCAGGTGACCCGGGAGTCGAAAATGATTGAGGATCTGGGGGCCGATTCCCTCGATGCGGTGGAATTGGTGATGGCCGTCGAGGAGGCATTCGAGATCGAAGTTCCGGACGATCAGGCCGAGAAGCTGGTGGCGGTTGGTGATATTATAGACTACGTGGATAAGTCCGCCACCTGAGGAAGTTGCGTCTATTGATCAAGGTATGGGGTGGGTCCATAAGGACCTGCCCTTTTCGTTGTCAGAGGGGGCAGGGTAGGGGATGATGAGGGCCGAGAATGTATTCCCCCGATGATATCCAATACGCGCTGGAGACGACCAGTGTGCTGTATGAGCCCGACCGCCGGATTGATACTTTCGGGAACACGCGCTTTGAGTTTCTTCTCCTGAGTGAATTGATGGACTCGGTGGGGCAGGTCCGGATCCGAAGCGGGGAGGTCGAAGCCAATCAGCCGACCATCATCAAGCCTGAGGCTTATAATGGAATCGAGTTCGAGGGCTTTGGTGACGATGCAGAGAAATTCCATCAGTGGCTCCAGGAGCACGGAGCGAAGATCGCCTTCCTGAATTACCAGTTCAAGCGCGGGGAGGTCCGGGAGGAGTTGCTGCACGACTCCATGGAGGCGGTGCGGGATCGGGTGCTTGATGACGCGCGGCGGGCGGGCAACCCGATGCAGGTTGTGATCGAAGGAGTGGACGATGCGTGGGAGATCAGCCTTCTGCGCTTCATCTGCGAGATCGTGGACAAGAGTTCGGAGATCAATGCGTTTGATTTCAAGCGCAAGGGATTGCTTTAATGCCCTGTCAGACCAATTCGCCAGATGATGAAGACGATTAGTCCAGTGAATGTCCCTCCAGGACACTAGGGCGCTGCAGATTATGATGTCTCTCGTCAAGGTTCTTGCCGCCCTGCTGGTGCTGGGAGTGCTGGGCGCGACGGTGACGCTGGTTGAACGGCTGAAGAAGGAGACCGCCGTGCCTCAGTTGCGGGAAACCCCGGAGGATCTGGAGAGGGTCCCGACAGTGGAGCCCGGAGAAATTGCCTTCGAGCGGGGAAGGGAGTTGCTGGCAACCGGTCAGTTCGAGAAAGCGCGTGAAAAACTTGAATTTCTGGTGGGGGTCTACCCGTCTTCGTCCTCGGCGGGCGAAGCTCGCCGGATTCTGGGAGAGTTGAATCTCGACGATCTGCTCTCCACGGAAGTGATGGAGGGAAAGACGATGTATGAGGTGAGACCCGGAGACAACTTCACCAGGATAGCGGCCAAGCATGAGACCACCCTGGATTGCATCATGCATATGAACGGGTTGCAGAGGATGGACAAGCTCTACCCCGGAGATGAACTGGTGCTGCTGCCCCTGAAATTCAACATCAAGATCGACGTGTCCCGCAAGTTGCTGAGCTTGTACAATGAGGGACGTCTTCTGAAGGCCTACAACCTGCTCCACGCCAGGGCCCGGGGTTCGCGAGGGGAGTTGCGATCCAGGATTGGGCAGAAAATCGGCCTTCTGAAGGATGGGCGAAGGGTTTCACCAGTGAAGTTCCAGAGCTACCGGACCGCCAGAAAGGTGCTCATTC
>JAAZXD010000547.1 GCA_014240355.1 Roseibacillus sp.
CACGGATAGCGCAAAAGCCTACCCACCTGAGAGCCTTCTATCGCGTCACGCTGGAATAAAATTTAAGCCACTTATTCCCAGCGCGGTCTTTGGAATAGCAGATTCGATGGAAAACTTTGGGTCTCAGTGCGAATATATTGGGTTTTGCGAATAAAGAATTGTCCAGATATTTCTGTTAGAGTATTATCGCCCCGGAGCTGTCACTTGGTTTTCCGCTAAATCAAGACCCCTTTGCCCGTTGTTATGAAAGTCCTGCTCACGAAAGCGGTTTCAGCCGCTATTGCTCTTGGAGCCCTCTCCAGCTGTAGCTTCTTCCAGCCAGCCAGTCCTCAGCCCCTCCTTCTTGACAAGGCGGCAGCCAACCAGCTGAGAGGCTCGTCCGCACCCTGGTTAACCACGCTCTGGTCCCCCCCCCGGGGCACTAGTACGCGATCGAACGGCTTCCTGCCAGGGGAGGTCGGTCTGGCGGTGAAAGCCGCGGCTGCGACCCTCCCCGTCGACAGGCATGGTCGGCCCACCTATTTCAGTGAGAGCGTCCGCCATCGCTACGTGCGCACCACCTCCTACTCTCACCAGGAGAACGAAGTGGGCGCGGTGGGGCGCCTCAGCGCCATGGGAACCACTCTGAAATACGGACGGGTCCGCAGT
The DNA here is from genome assembly GCA_014240355.1 of Roseibacillus sp. Taxonomy (GTDB): domain Bacteria; phylum Verrucomicrobiota; class Verrucomicrobiia; order Verrucomicrobiales; family Akkermansiaceae; genus Roseibacillus_B. The sequence continues at coordinate 649 of JAAZXD010000547.1, forward strand.
GCGGCGGCCGACTGGTCCCGCTATCCCGTCGGCACCATCTTCCGGATCAAGGGACTGCCACAGGTCTACGTGGTGGACGATTACGGTTCCGGCCTCGTGGGCACCAACACCCTCGACATCTACCACCCGACGTTGCGCCTGATGCGCAAGTGGGCCACTCGCGATGTGGAGATCCATGTTGTCAGGTGGGGATCCTGGGAGCGAACCGCGAGCCTCCTGCGTGGGCGCACGAGGTACAAACATTGCGCGCGCATGTATTACGCCACCATGGCCAAGATCAACAGTGGGCGGGTGGTTCTGCGCCGAGGACTGGGAGATCAGACGCCCTCCCTCTGAAGGGGTTCCTATTCGCCCATGCATGACCAGGGCAGAGCGAGCTGAATTGGTTCATCGGCGTCTGGAGGAGCTTTATCCCGAGACCCCGATTCCTCTGGATCACCGGGATGCCTTCACCCTGCTGGTGGCGGTTCTTCTCTCGGCTCAGTGTACGGACGAGCGGGTCAATAGGGTCACTCCCGGGCTGTTCGCCCTTGCAGATACGCCACAGAGAATGCAGGAGATACCGGTTGAGGAGATCAAGGAAGCGATTCGTTCCTGTGGTCTTGCGCCCCGCAAGGCGAGGGCGATTTCGGAACTTTCCCGGCTCCTCGTTGAGAACCATGACGGCGAGGTTCCGGACTCCTTGGTGGCGTTGGAGGCTCTCCCCGGGGTCGGGCACAAAACCGCCTCGGTGGTGATCTCCCAAGCCTTTGGCGTGCCCGCCTTTCCGGTGGATACCCACATCCACCGTCTCGCTCAGCGCTGGAAGCTGGCCAAGGGAAAAAACGTTGCCGATACTGAGCAGTCTTTGAAAAAGCTCTTTCCCGAGGAGAGCTGGAACCAAGTGCACCTGCGCCTCATTTTCTACGGCCGACAGCATTGCACGGCACGCGGATGTGACGGCATGGTTTGTGAAATCTGCCGCACCCTTTTTCCCGATCGGAAGTCTCCCGTGCGGACGAAGAAGGCATGAGGAGCAAGGCCCGGGAAAATTGCGGGGAATCGCACGGATTCCTAGCTCCAGCGCCAGCCAAGGACGGGCAGAAGGGGGCTCCTGGCCGGGCCCTGGAATCTCCGGACTGGAGGGAATCGCGCGGCCTTCCTCCCCTCATTCGGGTAATACCTAATTCCCTGACTCTCAGGAATTCGCCCTTTGATCGCTGGGAGAAGGCAGGCGGGAACACAAGTTGGGGTCACAAGGAATTTTTTTCAAAACCAGTCTTTACTCGTCCTCGTCACCTTGGAGAATCCCCCCCCCCCCCCCCCATTACACCCCGCATAACGAATCCGGACC
>JAAZXD010000548.1 GCA_014240355.1 Roseibacillus sp.
TCTCGTCCGAGTTGCCTCGTAATTCCGGCGCATACATTCCCTCCGCCCGGGTCGGGAGGGCGCTGAAACTGCCGGGGATCTCGGCACGTAGCCGGTAGCTGAGATTATGACGGCCCCGGGGCAGACTCCTCACGAAGAGGGCGACCTTCTCATCGCGATACTCCACGAAGGAGCTCAATCCCCCTCCATAACTGTGACCGCTGCGCAGTTCTACTGCCTCGAGCCCCGCGGCCTTCCAGTCTTCAAAGACAAGATAACTGTAGTCATTCTTGCTCTCCACTGACAACTCGACCTCGATGAGATCTCCGCTCCGAACGGTGTCACCCACCTCCAACCTCTTCCGCTCGTACTTTTCCCGGCGCTGCCTGAGAGCCTGCCCCCTCGAGCCTGCCACATCTTCAACTGCCTTGACGGGCACAAGCTTATAGAGGGCGCGGTCCACCTTCACTTCAAGGCCGGCCTTGCGGAGAAATTTCTCCTTGCTGAAGACCGTCAGGTAAACATTTGCATAAAGGGGGCCCTCGCCCTTGCGGCGGAGTTCCACCTTGTGCCTGCCCGTGCCCACGGCATCTCCCGCCACCACGGCCACCCCGTCAAAACTGAAAAGGTTCTCCTTCGAGATCTTCACTGTCTTGATTACCTTCCCGTCGAGAACGACTTCCACCTCCATGTCGGGGTTGTCCTCCTTGCTGGCCCGCAGGTAATCCGCAATACTCTCGATGCAGTAGGCCGTGTCGCGCGTGGACTTCCAGTAGGTGGCGTGCCTGCGGTTGTTGACGAGATATTTGACCAGGCCGCTTGCCTGCGGACTCCGGGGCTTCGCCGCTGCCAGCAACTTGAGATACCAGGCGTGCGCTTCAAACTCGCTGCCGTACCAATACCACCAGTAACCCCCGTTCCCGAGCTCCAGCCAGGCCGTCTGGTTCTCCTCATCAATCTTCAGGAACTGCTCAATGTTGCGGATCACGGCATCCCGCTTCGCAGCATCTCCAGTTCGGTGCAGTTCCAACCCAAGAAGGCACTTGCCATAGACCGGCAATTCAACCTTGTCCCTGAAGAGGAAGCCCAGCATCTCTTCGTGATTCACTGCCGATTCACCCAGAACCCGGCGCACCAGGGCGTCTACCGCATCGGCTCGCTGCTTGGTCCGCTTCTTGCGTTTCTTCCACATCCGGATCATCTACGCCTGACCTGACTCGTGCTTCTTGAGCCACGCTACTCCCCGCTGAAGTATGTCGTCCGGGACCCCTGCCCCGTTTGCCTTCGCCACCGTCAATCCATGGACCACCACGGCTGTGGTATGCGGATAGGACCGTTCCCCATAGGCATTGAACCAGCCCCAGCCCCCATCCCTGTTCTGCATCTCCCTCAAGCGCTTCACCCCCTTGCGCACCATCCGGTCCACCTCGTCCTTGTCCCAGACCGGATTATCCTTCCACTGTTTCCACTGCGCCGCCCGCACAACGGCATCACCGATCTCCTGGGGATTCAGGTTCACCCTCTTGTTCTTCACCTCATTGAGATCAATCTTCATGTCCTGCAACAACCGTTGCGTAATGACCGCTGGCACGAATCGGTTGAGCGTCTGCTCAGTACAGCCATAGGGATAATTCACGAGATAGGGCAGCGCATCGACCATGGCGCCTGCCACCGTAGGCGAATAGCGGATTTCGAGTCGGGTCTGGTCAGGTTGACGCTCCGCGGGTACCTCAAAATCAATCGCCACCGAATCCTCCTCCGGCCGCAGGGCCCGGCTCCAGGATTCCGTGCGGCGCATCCCGTGCACGTAGACAGGAAAACTCATTTCCATGGCGTCCGAGTCATCGCTCGCAATCGCCTTCATCCGCACCGTCACCTCCCCTTCCCTCTTCGCTATCGTTCTCCAGTCCACCCGCTTCTCTCCCCCGGCCGGGATCACCACCCGTGACGACTGTGGGCCCGAAGTCTGCGGGGTCCCTCCATCA
>JAAZXD010000549.1 GCA_014240355.1 Roseibacillus sp.
GTCCGTGGTCGTTGCGGATGTGCTGGTCGAGCCAGGGATTGTCCACGAGGGAGAAGTCCGGTCCCTGGAACCGGCCGTGGAACCTGTCCCCCGAGATTCCCACCCAGGTGGCGTAGTGGTAGGAGCCCCCCTGGCCCTCTTCGTGGCCGGGGCTCACGATGTAGAAGAGCCCGGGGAACGTGTTGCGCATCCAGGGTCCGGCATCGTCCTGGTCCGAGATGGTATAGACGCGAAGCTTGCTGATGAATCTGTCTGCCTCGGCCCTGGGGCGCGTCTTGCTCACCTTCCAGAGGGCCTGGGCCAGGCAATTGGCACCGCCCCAGATCGAAACATAGACCGGGCGGGGGTCATTCTCGTCCACCACCCTGATGATGTGTTCGGACCCGGTGGAATCGTGGCCCTCTCCCACTCCCTCCATGCCGAACTTCGGCACCCCCTGTTTGACGGTTTGCAGGAGTTCATCGGCCTCCGGCCATCCCCCGGCGTGCACCGTCAGGTTTTCACGGACCTGTCGGTAGGCTTCGATTCGTTCCACGATCCTGTTGGGTGCGGTTCGATTGCGCAGCCAGCACGAGGTGGTGGCGATGAGGCCTTCGATTTCCAGTTCGTTGGCGTAACAGAGGAGCCGGACCATGGACTGTTCGTCGTCGGGTTCATTGGTGATGTCGGTGAGGACGAGGAGTCGCGGCCTGGTGAGTGCGGTCGCGGGCACGAGCAGGGCGAGAAGAAAAAGAACGGGGGCGCGCGTCATGAGAACATCGAGAACGAGATTGCTCGGTGTTTCGAGTGGAATCGTCGTGTCCCGGTTGCGTCCCCTGGAAACTGCGTCATACTGGCACCGCCGCATGACGGAGATCGACCGTGCCCTTGAGGAAGGTTCCCTCGCCCTGGTGGGAGAATTCAGCTCCCTCCGGGTCGCCAACGAGTATGCCCTGGTGGTGCTGGCCATGAATCTCGATTGCTGGTTGCGCATGGAGGCGCAAGGCCCGTGTTATGCTCTCTACGCCGAGGCTCCCTTCCAGGTTGCCATCGAGGAGGAATTTCGTCTCTACACTGAGGAACAGAGCCTCCCCGCCGAGCGGAGACTGGAGATTCCACTCTACGGATCGGGGATCGAACTCTTCCTGCTCTGGGCGATGGCCCTGGTCTTTGTCTTCATGAATCAAACCGAGGTCATGGTAGAGGATTACTGCAGCTCCAGTCTTGGGCTTTTCGAGCGAGGAGAATGGTACCGGCCGGCCACGGCCCTCTTCCTGCATGCGGATGGTCCCCACCTGGTCGGGAACCTCCTGATCGGGGGAATCTTCTGTGTGTTTGTCTCGCACACCCTCGGACCGTTGCTGGGATGGATCGCGATCCTGGCCAGTGGGACTCTTGGGAACATCGTCACTTCCTGGCTGCATTATCCTGAGGCCTTCAAGTCGCTGGGAGCCTCCACCGCGACCTTCGGCGCGCTGGGCCTGCTGGTTGGCAGCAGCGTATGGCTGGCCTGGCACGCGCGTTCCATGCGCAGGTTGGGCGGGGCGGTCCTTCCGATCATCGCGGGCGCCATCCTTCTCGGCTGGTTCGGAGCAGGCGGAGGAGATCCCTCCTCACGGGTGGACGTGCTGGCCCATGTGATGGGGTTTGCCGCCGGGGCGGTCCTGGGTCTGGCGATCGCCCTGCGACGGGGGAATGCCGAGGTGGCGGAGTAACGGCCGGGAAGCGCTCAGAGTCCGGCCACTTCCCAGCCCTTGCGGTATTGCTGATGAAGCAGGGCGTCGCCTTCCTTGCTGTTGTTGAAGCGGAGGGCCTTGGCATTCCACTCCAGCTTGACGCCGGGGACCCTGGAGGCCACGCAGCCCAGCAGGACCGTTTCGCAGAGCGGTCCGGCGTAGTCGAAGCTGGAAGTGGGCTTGCCCGTCCCCCTGATGGCCTCGACCCATTGCTGGTAGTGATCGGTGGTGGGCAGGACC
>JAAZXD010000054.1 GCA_014240355.1 Roseibacillus sp.
CAAACCGGACGGGGCACGCACTTCCATGAAGCGCAGTGGAGTGGCGAAGTGGATCACCGATGTAGAGAACGGCGCCGGCCATCTTCTTGCCCGCGTCATCGTCAATCGGCTCTGGCAACATCATTTCGGCCGCGGAATTGTGGAATCGGTCAACGATTTTGGCTTCCAGGGCACCAAACCCACCCATCCCGGACTGCTTGATCACCTCGCCGGTGATCTCATCACCCACGGATGGACCCTCAAGCGCATGCACAAGAAGATCATGATGAGCGCGGCTTACCGCATGGGATCCTCCGATAACGAGACCAATACCAGTGCCGATCCCGGGAACCGCTACTGGTGGAAGCGGGAACCCCGGCGTCTGGAAGCGGAAATCATCCGGGACAACGCCCTCGCCGTCAGCGGTCTGCTCGACCGCAGGATGTACGGGGCGGGCACCCTGGACCAGGGCATGAAACGGCGCAGCATCTACTTTTTCGTCAAGCGCAGCAAGATGGTGCCCATCATGCAGCTCTTCGACTGGCCTGACAGCATGACAAGCCAGGGACAGCGAGCAATGACTACCACGCCCTCGCAGGCCCTCGTGTTCATCAACAGTCCACAGGTACGCGAAATGGCCACCCGCTTTGCAAAGGCGATTCTCAACGAGAGCGATCCGGTCGGCAGCGCAGTCTACCGCGCCCATGGAGCTCCTCCCACGAGCGAACAGCGGAAACGCATGAACCATTTCCTCAATGAACAGATCGCGAGCTACGGCGGGAAGAAGGAGCCCGCCCTCGTGGACTTCTGCCATGCCCTCCTTGCCGCAAATGAAATGATTTACGTGGAGTAATCGTGATGAACTGCAACCGCATTGAAGATCTCTGGTCCCGGCGTGAACTCCTGGGCCGGGCTGGTGGCGGGCTTGGCGCCCTTGCCCTCGCATCCATCCTCCACGAGAACGGCCACGCTGCCATCGAACTTGGTGACAATCCCCTGGAGGCCCGCAAGCCACACTTCGATGGCAAGGCCAAGCACGTGATCTGGCTCTTCATCAACGGCGGTCCATCCCACGTCGACACCTGGGATCACAAGCCCGAACTCACCAAGCGCGATGGGCAGAAGCTTGAAGGCTTCGACCCCACTACCGGATTCTTCGAAAATGCGGTCGGCCCGCTGATGAAGTCCCCCTTTGAATTCAAGCAACACGGCCAGAGTGGCGCCTGGGCCTCCTCCCTCTTCCCCCATCTTTCCAGGCACGTGGACAAGATGGCATTCGTGAAATCCTTCCATACCCAGTCCAACAACCACAGCCCGGCCCTCTTCATGGCCAATACGGGGGTAACACGCATGGGCCATCCCTGCGTGGGGAGCTGGGTGGCCTACGGCCTCGGAACCGAGAATGAAAATCTGCCTGCCTTCATGGTCATGAGCGACCCAAAGGGCCGCGGCCTGCCCAAGGGCCACGCGGCCAACTGGGGCAACGGATTTCTCCCGGGATCCTTTCAGGGAACCTGGATCAACACCAAGGGTGATCCCATCCCGAACCTGAAGCGGGTTGCCGGGCTGAGCAAGGAACAGCAACGTGCCCAGCTCCGTTTCCTGAATGAGATGAACCAGGCTCACCGCGAGCGCGTTGATGCCGATCGCAAACTCACTGCGCGGATCAAGAGTTTCGAACTGGGCTACCGCATGCAGGAGGAGGCTCCCGCGTGCGTCGACGTCGACTCCGAACCGGACCATATCAAGAAGCTTTACGGTCTCGAAAACGGACAATGCAGTCATTTTGCCCGCCAGTGCCTGATGGCACGGCGGATGATCGAGCGTGGTGTGCGCTACGTGCAAATCTACTCCGGGGGAATGGAGAACCAGCGTAGCTGGGACGGGCACAACGACATCATGGGTAATCACACCGGCTTCGCGGGCGAAACGGACCAGCCCATCGCAGGCCTCCTGCATGATCTTGAGGAACGGGGACTTCTCGACGAGACCCTCGTGATCTGGGGCGGCGAGTTCGGGCGCCTTCCCGTGGCCCAAAAGAGCAACAAACCGGGCCGCGATCACAATCCCCACGCCGGCTGTTACTGGTTTGCCGGAGGCGGAGTGAAGGGCGGAACCTCCTACGGCGAGACCGACGAAATCGGCCACCGCGCAGCGGTCGACAAGGTCGAAATCCACGACCTGCACGCGACCATCCTCCATCTTCTCGGACTCGATCACAAGAAGCTCACCTTCAAGCACAGTGGCCGCCGGTTCCGGCTGACCGATGTGGCGGGGCGGGTTATCAACGAGATCGTCGCCTGACCTCCGTAGCGGCAATTAGCTAAGGGGTCCTGATAATCCGGGCATTTCGATCCCCTTTTTGTGCTAATATTTGAGACAGAAACCACGTTCCAGCCTTGAAAATGACCTTGAAATAAGGATTCTTAGTGGCTCCGGCGCATTGGCGTCTATTCCGTTACATCATGAGCATTCACGCCCGACTCAATCCTGAGGCCCAGTCCAACCTGGATGCCCAGCGCCGGGCATCGGTCGTCACGAGCCTGATCATTGCCGTCCTCTCGGTGATCCTGGTGGTCCTCATCCTCTTCTTCATTCTCCTGCCTTCCCTGATGATCAAGTCCCCCATCATTGTTGCCTACTCTTCCGGCTCAGAGGAGGAAGACCCGCTCCAGCAGAAACGAATTACCCGTGAGGTCACGCCCAAGCCCAATGCGCCCTCCTCGTCCATGGCCAAGGTCATGGCCTCGGTGACGCCTTCTCCGACCGCCGTGCCGATTCCGGAGATTGAGGCTGTTCCGGCGCTGACCTACGGCTTCCGGGACGACATTGGTAAGGGATGGGGCACCGGCGGCAACGGGGGCGGGGGCGGCTTCGGACGAATCCCCGCTACCATGCGGAAACGCTGTTCGGCCGCGGACCGCATGCGCCGGCTCAAGCAGAGTGGCGGCAACGAGGCCTGTGAAAAGGCGGTGGTGGAGGCCCTGCGCTGGTTCAAGAAAGTTCAGCGCCGTGATGGATCCTGGGGTGGCAGCAGCCAGGTGGCCCAGACCGGATTGGTCCTCCTGGCCTATCTCGGTCACTGCGAGACGCCTCTTTCCGAGGAATTCGGCGAAGCCGTCACCAACGGCATGGTTTACCTCATCGAAAACAGCGTGAAGAACAAGGGCCGGCTGTGCACCAACCGTGGTGACAACCACTGGGTCTATGAGCACGGCATCGCAACTTACGCGCTCGCCGAAGCCTACATGTTCTGCCGCCTGCTCGGCCTGAACATTCCCAACCTGAAGGATTCCGTGCAGCTGGGCGTGCAGTGGATCATCGACAACCAGAACCGCTCGGGAGGATGGGAATACGGCTTCGATGAAGGCAGCCGCGGAGGCGACATGTCCATCACCGCCTGGCAGCTGCAGGCTCTCAAAGCGGGCTACCATACCCGCCTCGACTTCCGCAACCTGCCTGAGTGCATCAGCAAGGCGCTCAATTATTGTGAAGGCCGACAGAACAGTAATGGCGGCTTTGGTTACACCGGCACGAGCCCGGTGGGTGGCGGGCACTTCACCCTGACCGGAGCGGGGGTCCTCTGCTTCCAGCAGCATAAGGGAACCAATCATCGTGCCGCCCGCAAGGGGATGGACTATATTGACCAACACGCCAGCATCAGCTACCAGGGAGGGCCCTGCAACCTTTACGAGCACTACTACGTGAGCCAGGCCGCCATCAACCACGGCGGCAGGAGCTGGCTCGGCTACAACGACATGTTTCGCGACACCCTCCTGAGCGGCCAGCAGGGCGATGGCCACTTCCGAGCCCCGCCCAATCCCGGACCGGGGAACAAGAATGATCCGGTTTACCACACCGCCCTCGCCACCCTCATGCTGGAGGTTTACTACCGCTACCTCCCGGGCACCGGCTTTGGGCTCTAAGGGCCCCTGCAGAGATTTCGCTCTCTCTCAATCGTTCCCGGAAGGATCACAGTGGGGCTGTATCCTGCCCCCAAGGCAAGCCCGATCACAAACCTGAGCCACGGCTTCCGTGGCTTCGAAAGCAAACCGGGACGGGACCGTCGCGATTCTCCTCTCTTTCGGATTGAGCCTTTCCTTCTGTGGTCTCCGCACGCTTGCTACAACCTCCAGAATTGCTAATCTTGTCGAATGCCATGTAGGGTCAGCGTAATCGCCTCCCTGCTCCTGTTCTGCCTATCATCTGCAGCGCTACGGGGAGAATCCGTGTCCGCCGCTATCGACCGGCTCATCACCGCCAAGGCCGGTGGCCCTCTCGCACCAGTAGCCGACGATGCTGCATTCCTGCGGAGAATCCACCTTGATCTGGTGGGTAACATTCCCACCTCCGTCCAGACCCGTACCTTCCTCAGGGACAAATCAGCAGGCAAGCGTAGCCGGGTCATTGATCAACTGCTTGCCAGCAAAAACTTCGCTGAACACTGGACCGACCGCCTCTCCGTCATGCTACTGGAGCGACAGCAACTCAGCCAAGTCCCCGACGATGAATGGCGGGCATACCTGAAAAAGAGCCTGCAGGACCAGCCACGCTGGAACGTTCTCATAGGCGAGATGATTGCTGCTACCGGAAAGGGAGAATCCCGCGCCGCAATGAGATTCCTTGGAAAAGGCAATCACCACCGCCTCACTGAGGATATCTCCCGCCTGTTCCTCGGACGTGATCTTGAATGCGCCCGCTGCCACGATCATCCCTCCGTCGACGATTGGACTCAGGCGCACTATTGGGGCCTCTACGCCTACCTGAACCAGACCAGACTCGCCACCCACTCCGGAGAGAAGCGGTCATACTTCGTGGAGAACCTCGCCACCAAGAAGGTGGAGTTCCAATCCGTCTTCTTCGACGACCAGGAGGACACCGGCCCCCGATTACCAGGCGGGAAAGAAATCCCCATCCCAACGTTTGACGAACATCAGGGCTTCGAAAAACCCGCTGCTGACGGCCTGCCCGCCGTGCCCAAATTTCGCCCGCGCGAACGGCTTGCCCGTGACCTCGCTTCCGGCCGAAACAACCTCTTCGTCCGCAACAGCATAAACCGCTTCTGGAAGCTCATGATGGGTCGGGGATTCTGGATGCCCCTCGACCAGGCCCATAGTGAAAACCCACCCTCGCATCCCGAACTCCTTGATCTTCTGGAACGCCAGTTCGTCGCTCATCAGTTCGACATAAAGTGGCTCCTCCGCCAGATCGCCTTCAGCGCAAGCTACCAGCGCAGCAGCCGTCTTCCCCCCGGAGAGACGGAGGTCGAACCGGAGAGCTACCGCGTGGCTCATCTCAAGGGGCTGACTCCAGAACAACTCCTCCACTCCATCCTGCGGGCCACTGGCAACGAGGAGGTTCGCGCCCAGGAGTCGACGGGCGAAGAAAAGTTTGACCACCGCGGCTACTTCACCGGCACCAACACCGGCCTACCCACCGCCTACGCCGACATCCGGACCATTTTCGTGGAAACCTTCGGCCAGCCCTCCGGCGTGCCCGAGGACGACTTTGCGCCGGGGCTGAACAAGGCTCTCTTTCTCATGAATGACCGACTCGTCCTCCATTGGCTGCAACCACGAAAGCACAACCTTGCCTCCCGGCTTGCCCAGATGAAATCCCCAGATGCCATCGCCAAAGAGCTCTATTGCGCTGTTCTCTCCCGCCTGCCGGAAGAGGATGAACAGCAGGAACTGTCTACCTATCTTGAAGCGCACCCCGACCGCCGCAGGGCTGGCCTCTCCGATCTCATCTGGGCTCTCCTCACTTCAACAGAATTCCGCCTGAATCACTAGAGCAGAAGAAGAATGCCCCATCCCGGATCTACATCCTGCCAATCCCCCTTTCACGCCCTGTCCAGACGTCGTGTCCTCGGCCTCCTTGGCGGCAGCATTGGATTTGGCAGCCTGGTCCAACCCGCCATTGCCCGGGAAATCGCCAAAAAGAACAAGCAAGTCTGCCTTATCTGGCTCGACGGTGGCATCAGCCAGTTCGAGAGCTGGCATCCCCTGCCCGGCAGCCAGTTCGCCGGACCGTTCCGGAGCATCCCCACCAGCATCCCCGGCATCCATTTCAGCGAGCTGCTTCCGCACACCGCCAGGATTGCGCATAAGATCTCGATCATTCGCAGCATGTGCACCAAGGATCCGAATCACTCAACCGGTGTGCCCAGGATCCAGCGTGGGGACCCCATCGACCGTGGAGTGGACTATCCCTACCTCGGCTCCGCAGTCGCCAAGCTCCTCGGACCCGCCGATCCCGAGCTTCCTCCCTACGTCTGGATCAAACCCGGCAACGGCGGCTTCATTGCACGCGAAGCCGGCTTCCTCGGTGCGGAGTACGGCGCACTGGCCCTCGGAGACGGAAAGGCCCCCATTCACATCCACCGCCCCGAATCCATTTCCGCACAACAGGACGAGGCCCGGCAGATTCTGCGGGAGCGCGCCAACCAGCGTTTCAAGTCCTACCGGGGATCCTCTGAAATTGATGCCTACGAGACCAGCTATCGTATGGCCCGGCAGCTCATGGCCCGCAAGGACATCTTCGATGACACTCGGATCGATCCCGGGGACCGTGAACGTTACGGTAGCCATCCGCTCGGCCGCCACATCCTCCGAGCCCGTCATCTACTGGAGTCCGGCGTACGATTCGTAAAGGTCAACAGCTATCACTGGGACACTCACAGTGACAATTTCAACATGTCACAACGCCTCATCCCGCAGATCGACCAGCCTTTCGCCGCCCTCATCGACGATCTCGATGAGCGCGGTATGCTCGATGATGTTCTAGTCGTTCTCATGAGCGAGTTCGGCCGTACGCCCATCATCAATTCCCGCCTCGGACGCGATCACTGGCCGGATTGCTGGAGTCTCGCCCTGGCCGGCTGCGGCATCAGGCGGGGCGCCATCGTGGGAAACAGCGACAGGGACGGTGTCTTCGTGGACGGAACCGGTTACGACATCGGCGATCTCTTCCATACCATCTTCAGCGTGCTCGGAATCGACCCCCGACGGAAAAAATACGGCCATAAGGGGCAGAAACTGGCCATCGCACACGACGAGTGCGGGCCCATCCGGGAGGTCATGACATGAAACCACCCCCACTCGATGCCACCGCTGTCTGGATTTCGCGCGAAATCAAGTTCCCGCGCCAGCTTTTCCGCGCACGCTTCAGCCCCGATGGCCACACCATCGCAGCGGGAGGACAGGACCGGCTGGTCCATCTCTGGGATCTCAGGGGAGAAGAGCCGTTGCATCGCTCCCTGAACGGGCATGAGACCTGGCTCTCCTCGCTCGCCTTCCACCCAACGGCACCACGTCTCTTCACCGCCGACTACCAGGGCGTCATCCACTGTTGGAACTACCTCGATGAAAACTCCTCCAAACCGATCTGGACTATTCCAAGCGCCGATCGTGACAACGTGCGTTCTCTCGTGGTCACTCCGGATGGCAGGCACCTCATCAGCGCTGGAGATGACGCGATTATCAAATTCTGGCGTACGGACAATGGTAAGGAGTTCATCAGGCTGGAAGGCCACCACGATTGCATCTTTTCCCTCGCTGTTTCACCCGACGGAAAGCATCTCGTAAGTGGCGACCTCCTTGGCACGATTCGTCAATGGGATCTCGCTGACGGTTCAAAGTTCGTCCGGGTACTGGATGCCTCTCTCCTTCACACCCGGGGAGAGCAGTTCCTCGCCGACGTAGGGGGGGTGCGCAGCCTTGCCTTCAATGCAGAAGGCACTCTCCTCGCAGCGGGCGGGATGAAGGACGCCAAGAGCAATGCCTTCTGTCCAGGCAAACCCACTGTCCTGGTCTTCGACTGGCTCAATGGAAAAATCCGTAGTGAACTCCGAATCAAGGGCAAGAGTGACGGCCCACTCAATTCGCTCTGCTTCCTCTCAAACGGAACCCTCGCCGGCCACACCGAGATACTGCATGCTAATTCCGAACTGGTATTCTGGAAAATCGATCAACCGGATCCGCTCCATTCCCTCGTCAATCCGTCCGCCTACGAACTCAGCCTGCACCCCGATGGTCGCCAACTCCTTGCCGCCTGCTACCTCTCAGGAGGCAGTAGCGGCAATGGTGCCCGCAAGAGGGACCGCGAGAAATATATTTCAAATGGCTCCACCCTGCGCGTGTTCAGCCTCTACAGGCAACCGGCAGACACCTGAGGCGGGCCCCGAACCCCTGACCCACTGTCCATCCGGAGCATCGACGCCTTGATCCAGGCGGAATTTCCATCTGGACGGGTCATCCTTCCCTCCAGAGACGAAAACCCCTTGGACTTCAGGTCATTTCGATATTGTCTCGCTCCGTGAGCACAGCAGTTGTCACTGGAGCCGGATCGGGAATCGGCCGCGCTATCGCGGCGGAACTCGCGAAGCAAGATCACGAGATCGTCATCGTTGAGGTCGATGAAACGGCCGGGGAGGAGAGTGCTACGGCCATTCGGGAAGCAGGCGGCTCAGCCCGCCTGATTCCCTGCGACATCTCACAAACTGACTCTGTCCGGTCTGCCTTCGATCAAATCGATTCTCTCGACATCCTGGTCAACAACGCCGGAATCGCTTCGGTGGGCAATGTAGAGACATGCACCCCGGAGGAAATGGACCGTCTCTACGAGGTCAATGTGAAGGGCATGTATCACTGCCTCCACTTTGCTGTTCCAAAGATGGTCGCGAGTGGCGGGGGTTCCGTGGTGAATCTTGCCTCGGTGGCCTCCTACCTCGGGATCTCCGATCGTTTCGCCTACTCCATGTCCAAGGGTGCGGTCCTGAGCATGACCATGTCGATTGCCCGTGACTACGTCAACCGGGGCATTCGCTGTAACTGCGTCTGTCCCGGCCGGGTACACACTCCCTTTGTCGATGGTTATCTCGACAAGAACTACGCCGAACACGAGCGTCCGAAGATGTTCAAGACCCTCAGTGAATGGCAACCGATCGGGCGCATGGGAACACCCGAGGAAGTCGCTGGCCTCGTGGGGTACCTCACTTCCGAGCAGGCCAGTTTCATCACTGGAAGCGCTTTCGAGATCGACGGTGGCGTGACCAATCTTCGCTAGATCCCTCCCTTTTACCCTAACCTGTTACTTTCACTTACCCTTGTCCTCCCATGAAACTCACTCGCTTCCTCCAAGATGGATCGCCCACCCCGGGACTTTTCCTCGATGATGCCACTATTCTCGACGCCTCCGCCTTTGGCGAAGACTGGAATGAGGATTTCTTCGGCAATGATGGCCTCCCACGTCTGGAAAGCTGGCTGGCCCAGAATCGAGAAACCGCCCCCACCCTGGAGGCTTCCGGGATCACTCTCGCGCCGGCGGTGGCACGACCGCCCAAGATCATCTGCATCGGCTTGAATTACGCCGCCCACGCTGCTGAAGGCGGTCTGGAACCACCTGCCGAACCGGTTCTCTTCTCCAAGGCCACCTCGGCCTGGAGTGGCCCCAACGACGACCTCGTTATTCCCCGTGACTCGGTAAAAACCGACTGGGAAGTGGAACTCGCCTTCGTTATCGGCAAACACTCCAAGTATGTCGCCGAGGAGGACGCCCTCGCCCACATCGCGGGCTTTGCGGTGCACAACGACTACTCTGAGCGCGAGTGGCAACTGGAAGGAACCGGTCAGTGGGTAAAGGGGAAGTCCGGTGACACCTTCGCCCCCTTTGGCCCCTACCTTGCCACCACCGACGAAGTCCCGGATCCCGGCAACCTGCGCCTCTGGCTCACGCGCAACGGAGAAACCCTGCAGGACAGTAACACCAGCGATCTGATCTTTTCCATTCCGCACCTCGTGGCCTACGTGAGCAAATTCATGTCGCTTCTGCCCGGCGATGTCATCTCCACCGGCACCCCCGCCGGGGTCGGCATCGGATTTGACCCGCCACAATTCGTACAGGAGGGCGACGTCTTCGAACTCGGGGTCGACGGCCTCGGTATTCAACGGCAGGTTGCGGTAAAGGAATCCTGACTCTTCGTCCTTTCGCTGCCTTGAAGATCACCGGCTTCAGAACCCACGACGCGCGCTTCCAGACCTCCGACCAGCTGGACGGTTCGGATGCGATGAATCCGGACCCCGACTACTCGGCGGCCTACGTCGTGCTCGAAACGGATGGCGATCACGAAGGACACGGGCTGACCTTCACCCTCGGGCGGGGTAACGAACTCTGTATCGCCGGGATCAGATCCCTCGCACCCTGTCTTATCGGCATGTCGCTGGAGGAAATCACTTCCGACATGGGAGCCTTCTGGCGCCATCTTACCGGAGACTCCCAACTACGCTGGGTGGGACCTGACAAGGGAGTCATTCACCTTGCCACCGGCGCGGTAGTGAATGCCGTCTGGGACCTCTGGGCCCGGGCAGAGGGCAAACCAGTCTGGGAGCTTGTCGCCGGGATGACGCCCGAAGAAATTGTGCGCTGCATTGACTTTCGCTACCTCACCAACGCGCTCACCCCGGAGGAAGCCTGCGATATCCTGGAACGTGCTCACGAAGGCCGGGAGGAGCGCCTGGCCCGGCTCCTGGAGCATGGCTATCCGACCTACACCACCTCGGCGGGCTGGCTCGGTTACTCCGACGACAAGTTGCGGCGCCTCTGCCAGGAAGCGGTTGATGCCGGCTGGACCCATCTCAAGCTCAAGGTGGGAGCCGATCTCGAGGATGACATTCGCCGCCTGCGCACCGTGCGGGAAGTGGTCGGTGACCGGATCACCCTCATGGTCGACGCCAACCAGGTCTGGGAACCGGACGAGGCCATCGAATGGATGAAGCCCCTCGCCGAATTCGACCTCTGGTTCCTCGAGGAACCCACCTCACCGGACGACGTCCTCGGACACAAGCAGATCCGCGATGGCATCGCTCCCATCAAGATCGCCACCGGGGAATGCTGCCAGAACCGAATCCTTTTCAAGCAATTCCTCCAGGCCGAGGCGATCGATGTCGTCCAGATCGACGCGACCCGCGTGGGAGGCCTGAACGAGAACCTCGCCATCATGATCATGGCAGCCAAGTTCGGGAAACCGGTGTGTCCCCACGCCGGCGGAGTAGGCCTGTGCGAGTACGCCCAGCACCTTTCCATCATCGACTTTCTCAGTATCTCGGGATCCTGGGAAGGACGGGTGGCCGAGTACGTCGATCACCTGCATGAACATTTTGTCTCCCCCTGTGTCCTGAAGAAGGGCCGTTACCAGGCACCCACCATTCCGGGATTTTCCATCGAAATGAAAAAAGAAACTCTGGCGCAATTTCCCCCCAGTTAAGAACAGAACCATGGACCTCAAGCTCAAGGACAAAGTCGTGATCGTGACCGGGGGCGCCAAGGGCATTGGAGCTGCCGCCGTGGAACTCTTTGCCCGGGAGGGCGCCATCCCGGTCATCGTGGGACGCAGCCCGGAAACCGGCAACTCCCTACTCGAGCGTATCGGGGCCACCGGCACCCGTGGGCTCATGATCGAAACCGAACTGACCGAGGTGGAAGCCTGCCGCTCCGCAATCGTGAAAGCCCTGGAGACCTTTGGCCGTCTCGACGGCATCGTTCACAATGCCGGCGTCAACGACGGAGTCAGCCTCCGTGCCGGACCGGACGAGTTTATTGCTTCCCTGCAGCGCAACCTCTTCCACCTCTACAACCTCACCCACTTCGCCCTCGATGCCCTGATCGAGAGCACCGGATTCATCATCAATGTCTCCTCCAAACTGGCGGTCACTGGCCAGGGAAGCACCTCCGGCTATGCCGCGGCAAAAGGTGCCATCCACGGGCTGACCCGGGAATGGGCGGTCGACCTCGCCGATCACGGAATCCGGGTCAACACCGTTGTGCCAGCCGAGGTATGGACGCCCATGTACGATTCATGGATTAAGACCGTCGAAAACCCGGAGAAAACCCTTGAAGCAATCCGGGCCCGCATTCCCCTTGGTCAACGCATGACAAGTGCCGAGGAAATGGGCAACGCCATCGTGTTCCTCGCCTCCCCCTGTTCCGGGCACACCACCGGCCAAATCCATCACATCGATGGCGGCTACGTTCACTTCGACCGCTCCTACGGGAACATCGAGAAGGACGAGTCCTGATTACCGCCACCCATGCTCCCGATCCTTGCTCCTTGAAAACCCGGGGGGCCGCCCCCTGCGAGACCGCTTACCCACTGGTGTCCACCAGGACGTGGTCAAAGGGCGGCGGTTTCAGTGCAGTGGTCTGCAGGTAGGCATCCCATTGAGCCAGCTTGGCCAGGTCTCTGGCTTCGCCACGGCGCTCCATGCGCTCCCGCCTCACTTCCGGCGGACAGGAAACAAAATGCACCTCCACCGGAACTCCGAAGCGGTCTGCAAGACGTGCCGGCCAGTCCTGTTGCTGGGATTCCCGTGTAAAGGGTCCCACCACCACCACCGGAAGGTGTGAAAGATTCGCTTCCGCCACCTGGAAAAGCGATTCGTAAACCGACTCCCGGAAGATCTCCTTGTAACGTGGCGAATCCCTGTCGTCACGGGAAAGCCCCGCGGCCTGCATTCCCGCCTGCACCACCGGCTCGGTGACAATGTCATTATCAAGCAGAACCCCGCCCACCCGGGCAGCCAGTTGTCGGC
>JAAZXD010000550.1 GCA_014240355.1 Roseibacillus sp.
CAAGGAGGACACCGTCGTCAACGAGGACGCCCGCGCAGTAGCCCGCTACATCTACGACGCGTTCTACAGCCCCGCCGCCCAGGCCCGGAACCGTCCCCCCCCGGATCGAACTCCTCCGCCTGACCAACAACCAGTACCGGCAGTCAGCGGCAGATCTCATCGAGTCCTTCAAGCGGCCACAGACCATCAAGGCCGAACGCGGCCTGCGGGGCCGCTATTTCAACGTCGAGAAGATGAATAAGGAAAAGGAGCACGTCCTCGAACGGATTGATCCGGCCATCGACTTCGACTGGGGAACAGGGGTTCCGGCCGAAAAGATCAACCAGAAGGGTTTCTCCATCCGCTGGGCCGGATCCCTTCTCGCCCCTCACACCGGGCTCTACAAGTTCCGGATCAGGACTCACAACAGCGCTCTCTTTCTTCTCAACTCCTTCCGCGGGGATGACGAAAAGAGCGCCTTCATCGACGCCTACGTGAACAGCAGGAATGAACTGCACGAGAAGACGGGCCGGAAGTTCCTCCTCGGCGGACGCGGTTACCCCCTCTACCTCCGCTACTTCACCTACCAGGAAAAGGTCGCCTCCCTGCGCCTGGAGTGGAAACCGCCCCACGGGGTCTGGGAAACCATCCCGAATGAGCACCTGATGCCCGAGGTGATTGATACCGTCACGGTGGTGGACGCCCCGTTCCCGCCCGACGACCGCAGTCTCGGCTACGAACGCGGCGCGGGCATTTCCAAGGAATGGCAGGAGGCCACCACCTACGCCGCGGTCGACCTCGTCAACCATCTCATCACCTATCTCAACATTGTTTCCGGGCTTAATGAAAAGGAGCGCAAGGATCCTGCCGCCCTCCGCCGCTATGCCCACGAGTTCGCCGCCCGGGCTTTCCGGCGACCCCTGACCCCGGAGCAGAGAAGAATCTTTGTGGACTCCAGTTTCAACCAGCAATCCGATCCCCACCTCGCCCTGCGCCACTCGATGCTCCTGGTCCTGACCTCCCCCCGCTTCCTCTTCCCCGGCCTGGCGGAGAACAAGGGCCGCCCCGACAGCTACACCGTGGCTTCCCGGCTCGCGCTCACCCTCTGGGACGGACTGCCCGACAAACAGCTCCTGCAGGCCGCGAAGCAGGACAAGCTGCGCACGCCCCAACAGATCTCCGCCCAGGTCCGGCGCATGCTCCCCGACCGCAGGACGCGGCAGAAGATGCAGGGCTTTTTCCGTCACTGGCTGGCCATCGATGAGCACGAGGAACTCCGCAAGGACCCCAAGCTCTACCCCGGCTTTGATGATCGCCTCGTCACCGACCTCCGCCGCTCCCTCGAACGCTTCGTCGACGACGTGGTCTGGAGCGAAGCCTCCGACTACCGTCAGCTCCTGCTCGACAAGCACCTCTTTCTCAACCAGCGCCTCGCCAGCTACTACCAGGCCGACGCCGCGCCCGGCAGTGGATTCCAGAAGGTCGCCCTCCCCGCAGACCAGCGCTCCGGCATCTTCACCCACCCTTTCCTCCTCTCCCTCAATTCCTATCATGACAACACCTCCCCCATTCACCGGGGAGTCTTCCTGAGCCGCCACGTCCTCGGCCGTCTCCTCAATCCCCCCCCTGAGGCTGTCGCCTTCAAGAACGAGGAATTCGATCCCTCCCTCACCATGCGCGAGAAGGTGACCGCACTGACCAGGGAAACCTCCTGCATGGAGTGCCACCGGGTGATCAATCCCGTCGGGTTCAGCCTCGAAAACTTCGACGCGGTCGGACGCCACCGTTCCCAGGACAACGAGAAGCCCGTCAACACCGTGAGTGACTACACCAATGCCAAGGACGAGAAGGTGCGCATCTCAAGTGCCCGCGACCTCGCCAACCTCGCGGCCGGGAGCAGGACCGCCCACGAGTCCTTCATCACGCACCTCATGCACCACGTCACCAAGCAGTCCATCGACGCCTACGGAC
>JAAZXD010000551.1 GCA_014240355.1 Roseibacillus sp.
ATAATACTCCGTCCGGTTGCAGGTGGAGAGCACCACGCTCTCCTCGATCCCTTCAACCTCGCAGATCCTCACCGCTTCTTCCCCGAGCTTGCTCTCCGATACCGCAAAGAGCTCCCGTATCTGCACGGGAGCAGTCTGGTGATTGAGACCAAGACAGACGATGTCCATTTTCCTTAGACGAACGCGAAGACGAGCAGGGAGAGCACGAAGAGGACAATCACACTGCCCGAGAGGCGCCGGGGCGTGATCCCACGCCAGAAGTGCAGGCCGATCACAACGAGATAAGCCAGCCAGGTCACCACCGCGGCCACGAGGTGCGTCCCATAGGCGCTCTCCCGTTCCATCATGAAGGCGGCCACGATTCCCACCGTGAGGATGCCTGCTCCCAGCGTGGTGAGCCGCACCACCGAATCCAACAGCGAGCGCACCGGAGGCAGGTTCCGGAAAAGGGATGAACCCAGCTGGTGCTTCTTGAGCTTCTTGTTGAGCACGAGGAACATCAGGGCCGCCACCGCCGCCAGCGCAAAGGCCCCGTAGGAGAGAACTGAAAACGCTGCGTGCGACTCGCCCCAGGGATCCACTTCCTCAACCGCCACCGGATGGCGGTCCATCACCCCCGGCACGAGGGCCACCACCTGGAAAATCGCCACCACGGGTGCGGTAAAGAGTCCGAGGAGGGAGATCCGGTAAGCCGGCCCCACCACGAGGTAGAAGAGGACCAGCGACCAGGCCAGAAAGGCGAGGATTTCTCCATAATCTCCCAGTGGGCACTTGCCCCGCAATTCGCCCCGTATTCCAAGCACCCCGAGCTGGCAGAGAAAGGCCAGGAGCATGCAGACAACCGTTCCCCGGTTTCGCGTCCCCGCCCGGACGGACCGCACCCCCAGTGCCCCGCCCAGAACGACGAGCGCCGTTGCCGCCACCAAAAGCCACTGCGCCATGGCCTTTCCATGCTCCCCGACACCTCTTCATGCAAGTGAAACCTCCGTGCTTGCAGAGTAATTTTGTCAGCCCTGAAACCGGTCCGTGCTCCATCCGAATCCAACCCTTCCGTGAAATCACGAACCAGGATGCCAACCAGACCCCCTGTTTCCAAGGCAATCTCCACTCCGGAGGAGGCCGTTCGTTATCGGAGCAACCCTTGAAAATTTGTCTGTCCCCTCCCCCCCCCAGCGAGCTAAGCAAACTCCATGTCCGACGCCGAAACTCTGCGCTCTGCACTTCGCGATATCCCCGATTTCCCGAAACCAGGGATCATCTTCAAGGACATCACTCCCATCCTCGGGAACGGCGAACTATTCCAGACCTCCATCCGACTGCTGGCGGAAACCGCCAGGGATGCAGCAATCGACAAGGTGGTGGGCATCGATGCCCGCGGCTTCATTTTCGCGGCAGCGGTAGCGGATCGCCTCAAGGCCGGCTTTGTGCCCATCCGCAAGAAGGGGAAACTGCCCTGGAAAACCCGGGAGGCCAGCTACACCCTCGAATACGGCGAAGCCGTGATGGAAATCCATCAGGACGCGGTGAATCCCGGTGAGAAAATCCTGCTGGTGGACGATCTCCTCGCCACCGGCGGCACTGCAGCCGCGGCAGTCCGGCTCCTTAACCAGGCGGAGGCGGAAATCGTTTCCGTTTCCTTCCTTATTGAACTGACCTTCCTGGAGGGACGGGCCAAGCTGGGCGATCAAGCCATTTCCTCCGTGTTATCCTACTAGGAGGAGAAGGCCCTTTCTGCTCCGGACCCTCCTCATGTGCCTCCCGGATCGGCACCTTTGAGGCCCTCCCGCCACCGATGGGACCACCAAGGAAGGGTTGATCGGTCGCATCGGGACGACAGCCCCCTTCTCAAGGAACAAAGCTTTGGGGAGCATTTTTCCCGGTAGCGCTCTTCGTTGAGGCACGCTAGCCTGCCACATGCGCGGATTCTCCGTCTCCCTGCTCTCC
>JAAZXD010000552.1 GCA_014240355.1 Roseibacillus sp.
CGATAGACCCCGGAAGGAGGGGAGACCGCATCCCTTTCGATTCACGCTATGAGGGTCCGTCCCGTGATCCTGGGCTTCTTGGAAAGAACCCCCCATCCATGATTGAACACGCCGCCATCATCGAGGAACTCCGGCGCCTCACCCGCGAAACGCTGACTCACGATGGATCCAGGGGCATTCTCGCGGGGATTGTCGATGAGCTTGTCGGGATCCTCGAGAACGCTGCCGCTTTCCAGATCGATCGGCAGTTGGACGTTACCGAAGGAGAGACCGCTTGCAGCGAAGGGTTGGCCATCTCGCCGACGCAGGCTGCGATGTGTGCCGGTGAATTCCAGCGCACCACCACCTTCCTGCGCGGGATGCATGACGCCCTTGTGGAGGCCGTCGAGGCGAAGGCGCCGGATCCTGTCCGCGTGCTGTATGCGGGCTCGGGGCCCTATGCGACGCTGGCCGTTCCCCTGATGGCGATTTTCCCCCCCGAGAAGGTCCGCTTCACGGTGCTCGACGTGCATGCAGTGTCGATCGCGTCTGTGAAGTCGGTGGTATCCCGACTTGGCCTCGACAGGAGCGTGGAGTCGTATGTAGTTGCGGATGCCTGCAGGTATAACATTCCTGACGACGCGATTCCGGATATCCTCCTTTGCGAAACCATGAGCACGGCTCTGGAGCGCGAGCCACAGGTCGCCATTATGCGCCATCTTCTCAGCCAGGCACCGGACGCCGTCATTGTTCCCGAATCCGTGCGGGTGGACGCCTTTCTCGTCGATACCTCGAAGGAGCCTGGCCATATTGTGCCTGAGAGCGGGGATCCGTCGGGGAAGTGGCAACCGGATCGGATTCCGGTGGGTTCTGTTTTCGAATTGAACGCGTTAATGATCCGTTCCTGGGCGTCCCTTTCGGAGGACCGCCTGCCTGCCGCCATAATCCACTTGCCGCACCCTCCGGAGCCGAGTTACCGGCCTTTTCTCTTCACGAAGATCGTTACCCACGGGGGGCACGTCTTGCTGACCCACGATTGCAATCTCACAGGTATTCGCGAGATCACGGAGATCGACAACGTGGCCGGGGCTTGCGCCGTGCAGTTTCATTACCGACTGGGCGCCGCGCCGCGCCTTGTCGCCGAAGCTGTGGACCAGTTGCCGGGCTGATCTGAGTGACGTTTTCCGGCGGTCTTGTCGCCAAGCCAGGGGGCTACTCATTGCGGGATGTCGTTGCAACGAGAAAGGGCTGTTTCTGCCTCTGATGGAGCCTCGTCCTCAGGAGCAACCCGTCTCTTTCCCCACTCCCGGGGTTCCATCAAGGCCGCTATGACTTCTCCGGTCCCGGTGGCTACGCGGCAGCTTACCGGCCAGCCTCCCTGAGTTGCTGGGCACAAACCGGGCGTCCGGCCTCGATCTCGTCGTAGTCCATTTTAATGCCTAACGGGGTGTGCACAAATGAGTCAATAGCAGCCACTATTCCCTTGGCGGCTTCCCAGGGCAATTCCGCTGAATCCAGGGCTGTGGCACCGTCATTGCTCCTGATCTCATGGTCCGCTCCTTTTTCCAGGAGAATCTTTACCGTTTCCGTTTGTCCTAAAAAGGCTGCCAGTATCAGAGCTGTCTCGCCCTCCTTGCTTTTCAGGTCCAGCTTCGCTCCTCCGTCGACCAGAACCCTGGCCGCATCGGCACGCCCGAAGACAATCGCCGTCATGAGAGGGGTGTAACTATCTTCGTCGCGCTGGTTCAAATCACCCCCGTCTTCGATATAGTCCTCAAGGGCCTTGAGATCTCCCGTTGCCAGCGCTTCAAGGATACGGGGGTCCAGTTTCGATAACAATCCGTCCTCGGGTTTGTCCGTAGCGACTGCAACAGGCCCGGCTTTCTCGACCTTGACGATGGTGACAGTCTCCTGTTCTCCCTCCTCCCCCGTCACGGTGAATTCATCCCCACCGACCGGTTC
>JAAZXD010000553.1 GCA_014240355.1 Roseibacillus sp.
AGGCCATGCCCTCCTTTCCAACAGAAAACCCGGACCAGATCGGCCCGGGTTCCTGTTAAATTTCCTCTGCCCCTGGAGGGATTCACTCAAGTTCAGGCTTCTCCTCCTCGGGGATCTCCAGCTCGGGCTCCGGAAGCTGGTCGAGCCGGAAGTGGAACCGATTACCCTGGTTCATTCCCTCAATTCTCTCCCGGATATCCTCTGGTGCCGCCGCCTTATCCTGCTCGGTGTCCCAGGGGCCTTCGAAAAGCATCTTTCCCTCGGCATCCCTCACGATCACTTCCTTGCCTCCATCGGTGGTTTTCATCTCTACACTGCCGTTCTCGTCAACGAACTTGAAGCTGCTTGACGACTTGAAGTTAAAATTGAAGGCGCCCCCCTCCTTGTTCCCTCGCTGAAGGTCCTTGAAGAGATCAAAGTCCAGCTTCAGGCCCGGGCCACCACCGCGCTCCATTTCACGCAGCTGCTTCTCAAACTTCTTCATCTGGCCCTCCAGCTGACGCTGCAGGTCTTCTCCGCCACCGGGGGGAATCAGGTTCTCCAGATCTTTCGGCAGCTCCGGGAGATCACGGAAGAGAAGTCCGCGAGCCCGCTCCCTGCCAGGAATCACACCCTGCGGCGGATTCCCCGGTTCCCGGGGGCGCTCGGCCATCTCGACTTCACGCTCCCCTTCTTCACCCTTGCTCAGCACTGCCAAGGTCACCTTGTCGCCCGGTTTGTGGGCCTGGATCGCCTCCCGGAGCTCATCCTGGCTCCCGATCGACTCACCATTCACCTCAAGAATGATGTCGTGCTGACCCAGTCCCGCCTTGGCTGCCGGACTACCGGGGGCCACGTAATCCAGCACCACGCCCTCTTCCACACCAAGGTGAATCCGCAGGGTCTCGCCCACCGATTTGCTCAGCACCCCGAGCCATGCGCCCGCCGGACGATCGACCTGCGGGATTGCTTCGGGTTCATTGCCTTGTTCGGCCTCGGCGTCCCCTTCCTTGAGCTGGTCCTTTGGTTGCTCGGTGGAGACACCCTCCCTGGTCTTATCTTCGTCGAGTGACTTGGGCCGTTCAATCGCGGAAAGCGGCAGAAGACCGAGTGCAAGCAGGAGGGAAGCGTAAAACGGAACTTTCATTTCTGGTAATGGTTTCTCTACCTCGCTAGCGACACATCAGCAAGGGTTTGTTCAATTCAATGATCCAATAAAGCCCTTATTGTTAGAAACCTTGAAGCACATTGAAGAGGATGGACTGGAGATAAATGCGACATGTGGTCCGGTCATCCCGGGGCCGGGATTCAACCACCAGGCTAGTCGGTCGGGACGGGGATCAACTGATAGTTTACAGACGGCACCTCAAGGTGCACCTCTTCCCCGTCCGGACTGAGAAACACCACCCGGTCAACCAGATCAATTCGCATCAACCGCATTGGCCTCGAACCGTTGGGGATGATGACGTCGCGATCTGATGCATCCAGAATTGTCCGTTTTGCAGTCTTGGGAGCCAGCTCAATGGTATGCAATGCTTCAGGATTGATCATCGTGGCAGTGGAATCTCCGGCACTGCTTCCACCTCGCTCCACCACTTTGCGGGGGGTCGGTTCCGCGGTCAACACCATGGCTGCCACTCCACCGAGAAGGGCCACGCTGGCGGCTGCAGCCCACAGATTCCACCCACTGCGCGTCTCCCCGCGATCACTCCTCTCTTCCTGAGGGAAGGGAACCACCTTTTCTATCTCATCCTGCTCCGGGACCTCCTGCCATCCTTCCATCGCTTCCTCCATCCGCCTGATCATCCCTTCGGGCATGCTTCCCGGAGACATGCGCTCGAGGTCAGTTTCGATCTTCTGCAGTTCTGAATCCATTGGTCGTTACGTTGCCCGGCGCAGGCCAGGCTGGTGGGTTTCTGTGAATCTTACAGGTCCCCGCGAATGCGGGCGCCGGAGAGA
>JAAZXD010000554.1 GCA_014240355.1 Roseibacillus sp.
GCACACAGATCTCGTCGATAACCTTGCCCACCCGCGGCAGAAGTTCGCTCACCGGCACCCCACTCTGTCCCTGCGGAGTAAACTTGAACGGCGAAGGCAGGATTCCTGCCGTCTTGCGCTCGGTGCGCAGCTCCACTTCCCTCGGGCGGTCACCCGCATGCCTGATGAGAACCGGCTTGGGGTCAAAGAGATCACCCTGGTAGGGGCCCCCGTTCATGAAAAGCTGTATGACCCGCTTAGCACGCGCTCCATTATGTGGCTGTGCACTCGACGCAGATCCCAGCAGGCTGGCCAATCCAACCGCTCCCAGGCCACCACCGGTCTTCTGCAGCCAGCGGCGTCGCGAAAGATTCTGGAGAGACTCATTCATGACCTAATCGACGAAGAGGAACTCGTTACTTCCGAACAAAGCCTGAGCATAGCGCTGCCAATTCTCATGATCCGAGGCCTCCTCCCCAGCAAGAAACGACCGAGCCATGGCGATCTCATCCTTCGTGACCGGACGACCATATAGCAATTTGTATGCGAGTCCGATGCGGGACTCCTCACTCTCCGGCGCCTCACGATAAAGCCGTGCCGTCAACGCCTCCGCCTGCCGCCGGAAGAACTCCCCATTCAGCACGAATAACTGCTGCAGAGGCGTAATGGTTTTTTCGCGCACCGGGCTGTGCGAACCGGGATCGGGAAAGTCGTACATCTGTAACACCGGTTCGAGGTCACGACGGTCGATCCGGCCGTAGATCGTACGCCGACAATTGTCCGCCCTAGACAGATCCAGAGGCGCCCCGCCCACCTCCAGAACGAGCTGCCCCGTCACCTCCAGCATGGCATCACGCCAGGCCTCTACTTCCAGACGTCGTCGATTCATGCGCCAGAGCCACTTGTTGTCCGGGTCCCGGAGGGCCATCTCCGATCGATGGTCGACACTCTGCCGGTAGGTGGCCGAGGTCACAATCTCGCGGTGGAGCCATTTCAGAGACCATCCCTCCTCGATGAAGCGCGCGGCGAGATCATCAAGAAGTCCGGGATGGGACGGCCGTTCTCCCTGGGCTCCGAAATCGCTGGGCGTAGTCACCAACCCCCGCCCGAAGTGTTGCAGCCAGACACGATTCACCATCACACGGGCGCTCAGGGAAGCTCCCTCGTCAAAAATGCAGTTCGCCAACTCAAGCCGACCACTTCCCTGTGAGAAAGCCCTGGGCTCGCCCCGGGAAAGAACGCGTAGAAACCGCCGCGTCACCACCGGCCCCAGGTTTCCCGGATTTCCACGGATTTGCAACCGGAGGTCCCGGGGCACACCCGGTTTGTAGTCGAGTTTGGTTCCGAAGTCCTCCTTGGCCACCACGTGGATACTCGACTCGAGGACAGCCGGGACGAGGTGATCGTAGTCGGGGGTCGATTCCTTCAGGTGGCGGATCTTCTCCTCGATCCTGCCGAGCTGTTCATCGCGATCGGGCGGGGGAGATTTCGCATCTCTCAGGCCCTTGGTCTCCTTAACGAACTTCTCGATCTCCTTGCGTGCCTTATCAGCAACCTTCGCCCGCTCTTCAGGAATACTCGCCCGGTCGGAGCGCCGCACACTTGCGAACACTCCTGCCAGGGCGTAATAGTCGCGACTGTCGATCGGATCGAACTTATGATCGTGACAACGGGCACAGGAGATCGTCAGACCCAGAAAGGTTCGCCCCACTGCATCGATACGCTCCTCCCACTCTTCCGCCACAATCATGCGGATAACCTGTGGGGCAAGCAGCAGTTCCTTGTGATACACCGGACTGATTCCGAGAAAGCCCAGGGCCGGCATATCCTCCAACCCTGTTTCGTCCATGAGATCAGTAGCCAGCTGCCGCTTCGCAAACTGGTCGTAGGGCATATCCCCGTTCAGGGCCCGCACGACCCAGTCGCGATAGTTGTAAGGACTACCGTGCGTAACAAC
>JAAZXD010000555.1 GCA_014240355.1 Roseibacillus sp.
GCCGCTCTCGCTGACCGACAAGGCATCGACGCCGGCAATCACTCGTGCACGCTGTTCATTAGATTCAACTCTCCCGGAGATCACGGCATCAAGATAATCGAGATGGACGACCGGATCGACGACTCCCTCCGCCTTCAGAACCTCCTTCACCTGAGCCTCCAGCCCGGGCTTCAGATGGTTGAGAAAGTGCTGCCTATGGAAGTAGCCGATGCTGGGAATCAGCAGCACGATTGCCAACACCACAAACCCCTTCACGGCGGGCATGGTCGACGAGGGACGGGCTGGCGACAAAAGAAAAATTCGAATCACTCGCCCCCAGCTCCATCGAAAGGGTCCTGATTCCAGGCTGCAAGCCTGCCCTGAAGTCCTCCCGGACCGGATTCCGGAGCTAATCCACCCCGCCTTTCGCCGAGACCCACTTCCCCTTCTTATTCACGATCTCGAAGGCCAGGCCGGCTGTCCGGGCAGCTTCTTCGGTCTCTGTCCACTGTTCACGCAGGACCCCCGAAAGGATGAAGGCGCTTCCCGGCCCGAGCGTCCGGCGGATCTTTCCGAAGGAGGCCTGCAACACATCGGCGAAGAGATTGGCCACCACAACTTCATACTGCCGTTCGACACGCCACTCACGCAGATCCGCCTCCTCCACCCGCACCTCCTGCGCCCCGTTACGCTCCACATTGTGACGCGCGATTTCCACCGCTTTCCGATCAAAATCAAGCGCCTCGCACTCCTCCGCCCCGAGCAGATTGGCCGCAATGGCAAGCACCCCACTTCCGCAACCGAGGTCCAGCACCCGCCAGCGTCCTCCCTTCCGCGCCCTGGCCTCATCGGCCAGAAAACGCAGACACGCGGCCGTCGTGGGATGATCTCCCGTGCCAAAGGCCATCTCGGGTGGAATACTCACCACCACCCGCCCCTCGTTGAGCAGCAACAGTTCACGCAGCTTCGAGGGCGTCACTTCCGCAGTCAGGAGGAGGCTATCACGGATCTTGATGGGCGGACCGGGAACAGCCGAAAAAGCCGCCCAGTTTCTATCCGCCACTTCCTTGACCGAACCGCCGAACTGCGCCGCGATATCCACCGCCTCTCCTTCTTCCTCACAATAGACATCGACCCGCACCGACCTGCCGCCCTTGAGCCGGGTCAACACTGCATTCCGATTCCCGTAAAAGCGCTCCTCCCAGGCATCCTCCCATTTCAACGCCGCCAGTTTCGACCAGACCCACATGGAACCTTCATCCAATCAAATTTGGATGGAATGGAGAGTAAAAAAGCCGTGGTCCCTGAAACGCTCCTGCCAGGAAACCGCATCATTTTGGCCCATTGCTGATCCGCTCCCGGCTTGGGATCCAAGGCCCTCCATTGTCCAGGCGCCCGTCGGTGTCTAACCGGTTTTCTGCGTCAACTGGTACAAGGCGCCGACGAGCTTCTCCTGGGCCCCGTCGAAGTGGTGCCCGATGAGAGTCGCTCGATGTTCATCCCCAATGGCCCAGGCATTGAGGGTCTTGCTTGCTCCGAAGAAGGCAAGAATACGCAGGGGGTGGTCGCAGGCATACGAGTAATGCGAACGACCCTCGCGGATCGGCATCACCTGCAGGATGCGATCGCCATCGCCCAGTCCGAGGGCGGGCGGACAACGATTGAGATTTTGTGCCAGCGCCTCTTCGTAGCAGACCAATTCGTTTGCCCAGTCAAAGGACTGCAGCAGATCGAGACATTGCCCCACAGTGGCATCCGAAACCGATACCATGCTGCAGTCATGCCGCTGAATCCATGCCTCCATTCAGGCCCTTTTCTCGTCCCTCTGCGCCAATGTCCAGCCCGGAGTTGGAGGAAGCCCATGGCTGGTAATTGTGATTCTGAAGCTTGTGAGAAGGCCGCATTAAAGGTAATTAGGGGGAGCATTTTTTGCGCCATATAGGAGCAATTA
>JAAZXD010000556.1 GCA_014240355.1 Roseibacillus sp.
ACAGCGCCATCGGGCCCCTTTTTTCCGTCTTTGCGGATTATTTCGGCCCTTTTCTGGCCGTTCTCGTGCCACGTCGTCCAGAGGCCTTCCTTTGGGATATTTTCCCGAAATGCTTCAGAATAATCTTGAGGGACAACCTGATTATCTCAGAATCCCGCTTGGCCCCCGGGCCTGTCCGCTGACATATTTCCTTCGAAGTCTTGCTGAAAACACACAGTGCATCTCATGAAGCTCAATAAAAACATCCTGGGCGGTGCCGCAATAATGACCGCCGGGTGCATCTCGATTGCTTCGACTGCGAGTGGGACTGTGGTCGTGGCCGAAGGACGGCAAGCCGGTTATAACTACACTTTCGAGGATCTTAATCTCGGCAACGTCGATGGCCAGGGTGGTTTCCTCGACTCCGGTCCATGGGGGAATTGTGGTGGTGATGGCTGCTGGTGGAATAATGGTTGGACCGATTTCGGGGGGACCCCCCGTCCCACCAATGTTGTCAACACGCGTGCCAGTGGGGGATCGCAGTCGCTCGAGTTCTCGACGAACCCCGGCTATGGCTCTGATGCCTACTTGGACCTGACTGAAGCGCGCCACTCCGGGCAATGGATTCTGTCGTTTGATATCTACCAACCGAGCGAATACGACGGGACGGCACACATCTATCTCAGCCGTGGGGCAACCGGCTCCGGTGTGTTTCAGGAAGGCTTCCACTTTCAGGGGAACGGAACGAGCGGGAGATTTTATGACTCCGGTAGCACGCAGCTTTCGCTCCGCCAGGACGAGTGGGTCAACGTAAGAGTTGACATCGATCTCGATGCGAATACGGCCGAGGCTCGCTACGGTGGGGACCTGTTCTATATTGGTCCCTGGAACAATGGCGGAGACTTTCCAAACCAAATCCAGGGGGTCAATATCTGGGCGGCGGAGGGAACAACTGCCGCGGCTTTCAATATCGATAACTTCATGTTGGTAGATCCAGCCAGCTGGGCCGCACTCGTTCCGGAACCGAGCGGACTGACGCTCCTGGGCCTCGGGGCCCTTGGTCTGGGCCTTCGTCGGCGCCGATCCTGATTGGCAAGAACGGGCCGGGCATCAGGTTCCGCCTCCGGCTACTGGTAAAATTCAGTGCGGTCGCTGGCTTTGGCGCCGTCACTTGATGCCGTTGACCTCTCAGGGTAGTAATCCCCTGGGCTTTCCGTCATGCAGCCGGGACAGGGACAAGGGGCATTCTGTCTTCGTGAGGGGTTGGAGGCGTTGAGAGTTTGCATGGAGTTCAGAAAAGAGGGATGCCTCGATTCGTTCTCTCCGATCACCTTCACCCTCAAAAAACAGGGTTGCGCGAGTCATGGGAAGAGAGGATCGCAGTCGAAGACGGTCTCGGCCCGTCGTAGCAATTGGTCGATGCGCCTGGCTTGCCGGGGACTGGGCGCGAGCGAGTAGCGACGGAGGTGCCAACCTGCCATCGCGAGGGGAGTCCAGCGAAGGAAGAGCGGCAGGCTCCCGCGTTCGACCCGATCGAGAGGCCGGCCCGCTTCGTATCCCGCCAGGAAGCTGCGGGCGAGGTCTGGGCGCCATTCTTCGGCGACGTAGCAGAATCCGTGCATCGCCATGGCGAGATCAAACAGGTAGTGGTCGACACAGGCTTCCTCCCAGTCGAGCACCGCTACCAGGTTGCCCTCCCGGAAGATGGTGTTGTCGGGAAAGAGGTCGCCGTGCACCAGGCCGGTGGGAAGATTCAAATCGTGCACCCCGGGTGCCAGCAGGTCCACCACCTGCAGGAAGTGCCGGGCCGAACCCGTCTCCGTCTCGCGCAGGGAGTCCGCAATCGTGAGGGTGGCCCGCACCGAGAGCAGGTTCTCGCGATCTCCATCCTTCCAGGGTCGCTCCGGGATCTGGTGGAGCCGCGCCGCCAGTTCTCCCATTTTG